>DASUVL010000339.1:0-3236 GCA_036379015.1 Niastella sp. | reverse complement strand
ACTGCCAGGCGCCAGTGTACCTTTGCGGGGGAACATCCCAAATATCTTTGCAGGGTTGGTACAGGCTACTTCTACATATTTATTCAAACTGATCTTTCCCTGGTGTACGCCTTCACTGTAAAGCAATTCCATCCGGTTCTCAATAGCCGGGTGCCCGTTCGGGATCTTTGAAAAATCATCTTTCCCCATGAGCTTTTGCTCCCATTTAAACGGACAATGATCTGTCGCCACTACCTGAACGAGTCCCTGGTTGATGCCAGCCCATAAGGTAGCCTGATCCTTTGATTGGCGTAATGGCGGACTCATGACCCACTTCGCTCCTTCAAAATCTTTTTCATATAAAGTGGCATCCAGGATCAGGTACTGAATGCAGGTTTCTACAAATACTTTCTGATTGCGGCGCGTGGCGTTGCGAACCGCATTCAGCGCGCCCTCACAGGTTAAGTGAACAATATACCCGGGGCAACCGGTATAATATGTCATATCTGCAAACCGTTCCGAGGCCTCTGCTTCGGTTATCTCAGGCTGTGACAGATAATGATATAAAGGAGACAATTTCTTTTCCGCGCGGTGTTTGGCTACCAGGTAATCGATCATATCGCCATTGGTGGCATGTACATTTATAAGACCGCCATGTTGCTTCACTTCTTCCATCAATCCTATCATTTGCCGGTCATCGATCATGAGCGCGCCTTTATAGGCCATAAAAGTTTTAAAGGAAGTGATGCCTTCCTGCTCTATCATTTTTTTTATTTCTGTGCGGGTGTTATCGTTAAAATCAGTGACCGCCATATGAAAACTATAATCGCCTACACAGTTATTATCTGACCTCGATCGCCATTCATCCAATGCCGACTGCAATGAGTTTCCTTGCTTTTGAAGAATAAAATCAATGACCATGGTAGTGCCGCCAAATAAGGCAGCCCGGGTTCCCGTTTCATAATTATCACTGGAAAAAGTTCCCATGAAAGGCATATCGAGGTGCACGTGCGGATCAATACCACCCGGAAATACGAGTTTGCCAGTGGCATCTATTTCCGTATCGGCTTGCATACCCAGATTTTTTCCGATAGCCTGTATGGTTTCATCCACCACAAAAATATCGGCTGTAAAATCTGCATCGGCAGTAATGATCCGTCCATTTTTAATCAATAGCGACATGGAATGTTTCTTTTGTAGCTGTGAGAGAATCTGATACCAGGGGCTTATAATTCCGCATCATAACCAGGTAGGTAAGTGCGGAAATAAAAAAGCCAACAAACCAGGCATAATTGTATAAATGAGAGATCCAGGCCGGCACACTGTCTGCCGCCATCACTTTTATTGTTATAAGAAAACCGGGAATATTAGGTACTATGCCAGCGAGTAAGGCAATGATGGCGCAATAATTAAACCCATTCTTAAAAGTATACTGTCCATTTACTTTATACAGATCAGCAGTTGATAGTTGTTGTTTACGAATAAAATAATAATCAGCGATCATGATACCGCCTACGGGGCCTAATAAACTGGAGTAAGCAATCAACCAAGTAAAGATATAACCGGTAGGATCGGCGATCAGCTTCCAGGGAAAGATCAACACGCCCAGCACCCCGGTAATATACCCCCCTTTGCGAAAAGAGATCTTTGATGGCGCCAGGTTAGCAAAATCATTGGCCGGGCTCACAATATTCGCAGCGATATTAGTAGCGAGTGTTGAAATAGCCACGGCGATCATAGCCACGCTGACCAGTAATTTACTTTCAAATTTGCCGGCTAATACAACAGGGTCCCAGATGGTATTGCCATAGATAATAGTTGTGGCAGAAGTAACCACCACCCCAATAAACGCAAATAACGTCATGGAGGGCGGCAAACCAATAGCCTGTCCTTTTATTTGAGCCCGTTGGCTTTTGGCATAACGGGTAAAATCAGGAATATTAAGCGACAGGGTTGCCCAGAACCCAACCATCCCAGTTAGTGCCGGAAAGAAGAAATCAAAGAACTGGGATGTTGTTGAAAATTTTGATGGTTGTTGCAAGATGGGTCCTAATCCGTTAGAGGCGCTGATGGCCCAGAATAATAATGCCAGTGCTGCCAACGGCAAAAAGATGGCTTTAAAAACCAATAGCTTTCGAATACTTTCAACGCCGAGGTAAACAATAAACATATTAAGCGCCCAGAATGATAAAAAGCAGACAAAAGGAATAGCCTGGGGAAATAAAGACGTGGCGTCAATTTCAGGTAGCGAAGGGTTCCATACCCTGATCATCTGGTAAATAGCCGCGCCGCCAATCCAGGTTTGTATACCAAACCAGCCGCAGGCTACAATGGCACGCAACATGGCCGGAATGTTCGCGCCCCGCACCCCAAAGCTGGCCCGTGCAAATACGGGAAAGGGAATGCCATATTTCGCACCGGCATGTCCGTTAAGGATCATGGGGATCAACACGATGGTATTTCCTAGAAAAATAGTGAGGATAGCCTGCCACCAGTTCATACCACCACCGATGAGTGAACTGGCCAGCATATAGGTGGGAATACACAGGCTCATGCTGATCCATAGGGCGGCGTAGTTCCAGGTATTCCATTTGCGGTTGGCTACCGGAACGGGGGCAAGGTCTTCACTATATAGTGATTCATTTTTCATCTGATAGTATTTATTGGCTGTTGGCCAGCCGTTTCCTCCCCGATCACAGTCTGCCTCCTAACTCCCTTCAATTTACAAATTCATCCGCAATTCTGATCGCTTCACTGATCATGGCCAGTCCTTCATCCACTTCTTCCCTGGTAATACATAGCGGCGGGGCAATGAAAATATAGTTCCAGCGTACGAAGGTGTACATGCCCAGCTCTTTCAGTTTGGCGGCCACTTTGTTCATGATCACCATTTCTTCAGGTTTTGCATTAAAAGGCGCCATGGGCTCTTTGGTAGTGCGGTTTTTGACCAGCTCTATACAACCCAGTAAACCGGTATTCCTGAAATCGCCAATGCTGGGGTGTTTCAATTTTAATTGTTCCATCTGCTCATCAATATAGCGTCCCATGTTGGTGGCATTTTCCAACAGGTTGTCATCTTCATAGATCTTCAAAGTTTCCAATCCGGCCGCACAGCATACCGGGTGGGCCGAATACGTTAGTCCGAGCCATAATACCCTATCATTAAAATGTTCGGCAATAGCATCGCTCACGATCAAAGCGCCTAAAGGAAGATAGCCGGCGGTCAATCCTTTGGCGGTGGCAATAATATCAGGTAC
>DASUVL010000338.1:0-2384 GCA_036379015.1 Niastella sp. | reverse complement strand
TTTGCTCACTGACCGTCCAGTTGTCTTTTTGTACAAACTCACCGGTTTGCGCATTCATTCTTACATTCCACCAGTCCACGCTGTCCTTTACCTGAATATTTACATTCCAGGTAAGCGTTACCTGTTGTTTATCGTCGGAGGGTGTCCAGTACAGTGTGGTTTCAATTGGCCGCCGGGCAATTGCATCAGCAGCAACCGAATATTTTTTTTCAGCTGCGAAAAGATCTTTTGAAAGTGAAAGGGTCGCAGTTTCATTCAAGTGAAGGTGACGGGCTGCCCCGCGCACGGCGTCCATATAAGATTTGGAACGGGAAGGGGTGCCGGCTTTAGACGAAATATTTTTTACAAAAGTTCCGGACGTGTATTGCAGATTGCCATCAATAAAAGCTGCCGTAATAATGGTGTTGTACACTTTTATTTGCTGGTAAGATTGCTGCAGGTAGATGTAGGTGATGCGGGTTGCTTTGTCGGTATAGGCTTGCATAATTACTGCATCAGCAGCGTCCGTTGGCGTAATACCGAGTCGCAGCGCATTTTTTATCAGCAAAGGCCGGTATGCTTCCAGGTCATTATCCTGGGCCAGTGCGAAGTTGGAAAAGAATAATAGGAAAGAAATGAAACTTAATAATTTCAGACGGGATTTTCTCATGTGAATAAGGTTTTGAAGGAACCGAAGATAAGTAAATGAATAAATGTTTTTACATTTTTGGGAAATTAAAAAGCGTAGGAAACGAATATTCCGATAAATATTTTAAACTTTTTATATAAAATATAAAGATCATTATTGAGGGGATAGATCCGGGTTATAAATTCTGTAACCCTTTATTGATAGTTGGCAAAGGACTTCCTGGTAGCAATGTTGGAGCTTAGGCCCCCTGGTTGATTACAGTGGCTTTGTTTTGTCTTGAAAGCCGGTTATCGGTTAAACGATCCGCGAAATTCCAAAGGTGATAAGTTGGTTTTTGATTTGAACAGCTTGCTAAACGATTGTGGATATTCAAACCCCAGATCATAGGCAATTTCGCTAACAGATAGATCAGTAGTAGATAATTTTTCTTTTGCCCTTTCAATAATTTTGTCGTGAATGTGTTGCTGTGTGCTCTGTCCTGTAAGAACTTTTAGAAGTCCACTTAAATAGCTTGACGAAATATGTAATGTCTCTGCAAGATATTGAGAAGTTGGTAGCCATTGTGCCGGGCTGAAATATCAGTTGAAGTACGGCCATAAAAAAAGCCATCCGCGACGGTGGATGGCTAACCATATTTTTATAGTGATTTATTTTTTATCAGGCTTCGTATTGGCCAATATTCGATTAGCTTCTTCCAATTTTTCGGGGAAGAGATTTTTTTCCGAAGGCCTATCGATTACGGTTAATGTAATTCCCAATGAAGCGGCGTATTTAATCATCCGTTCTTTCGTCTGTTGTTCGCTCTCTTTCTGTTTCATACACCAATATTTTAAATTGATTCTTGAAATTACGTTTTTTGGGTTTAACTAAAAAGGCAAAATAATTAATTCCTTTTGTTGCCTGGATTGAAGTTCACATTTGAACTTGTATCAGAACGTGATTAAAACTTCTCCAAGGCATTAACTCATATTAGCCTTTCCTTGCCGTTTATACAGACAGGTTTCGGTATTTGCTTTGAGCATATTCATACTCCAATCGTTTCTAATAGCCTCTCTAAAATAAACAACGGGACCGCTTTCGCAGTCCCGTTCACTATTAAGATATGTCTTGACCGACTACTGTATCGATCTGGAAACAACCGGCGAATACGCCTTTTGACTTCTGCGGCCGATCGCAATTACGCGGAACCAGTACCGCTTGTCAGATTGAAGTCCCCTGAACGTATGATCACGTATGGTACTTTCTTCTCTGACCCATACCGTATTAGCGCCCGGTGGTTCGGTTGCATACTCGTATACATACACTAAAGCGCCTGCTGCTTTTTTGATATGCACCTTGGCTTCACCTGGTTCGCCCAGTTCAACCTGTAATGTTTCGATAACAGTTGTAATCCGGTTGGTTTGTTCGTCTGTAACATCAAAGCCACTGCTTAAGATCAACGCCCGGTCGCCTTTACAAGTGGCGATTACATATTCTGACAGTTCTTCCAGCAACGCCAGTATACGGGCCTGCTTATTGTTTTTAATAGCCACCCATTCCTTGTCGCGGCTTCTGGCATTCGCCAGTGCTACCTCATATTCAGGTAGCACCTTTTCGAGTTCTGCCAAAGCTGCAGGCGGATTGGGGAACACCGGATTGCTTTTCATTTTTTCTCTAACGCGTTGGCAAATGCTTACCAGTTCGCGTTGGTTTCCGAAAATAATTATCTGCTTTTTCATGTTGAAAAATTTAAAAATTAAAGAATAAAAATACCAGC
>DASUVL010000337.1:0-6898 GCA_036379015.1 Niastella sp. | reverse complement strand
TCAACAATAAATTAGCATCTGGTTTTTGTATTCCATTATCACATTATCGAATTATCACATTAGCTAATTATAAAACCGACTCCGGTTGTCTGTCAGGATCATCATCCGGGTTAAGGTTCGGCTGCTCAGGATCCACATCCTGTTCCCAGTTTTCATTCAACTCTACCAGGAAGTTATTGCGGCCCTCACCTACCATGATGGTCATGTATTTCATCTGGATCAACTCCAGTACCGACAGGAATATAAAGATAGCGTGTATGCGGTCTTTACAAACATCAAACACTTTTTCAAACGGCATTACCTTTTCTTTCTTTACAATTTCCAGCGCATAATGGCGGCTTTCCTCCATGGTATAGCTATACTTCACAACCGTATGTACCGGCTTTATGGCCCCCCGCTGGTCAACCTTCTTCATTACCCTTTCAAAAGTTTTCATCAATTTGAAAAGTGTAATGTTCTGTATTTCAGTGCCCTCTCCGCTTTCTTCGCCAATTTGTGAAATTTCTTTGACCAAATTCCCGCGGCGTACCATCAGCATGCGAATGGCCTCCATTTCGGCCATTTGAGCGGAAGCTTCTTTAAAGCGTTTATATTCAAGGATCTTATCAACCAGTTCCTGGCGGGGATCGATCTCATTACCCTGGGCATCCAGTTCTTTACGGGGTAGTAACATCCTGGCCTTAATGCGCATCAGGGTACTCACGAACAAAATGAACTCGCTGGAAAGCTCAATATTCAATTGTTCCTGACCATGAATATAATTAAGGAAATCCTTTATGATACCGCTGATAGGAATATTATAGATATCCAGTTCATCCCGCTCAATAAAGAACAGTAACAGGTCGAACGGACCTTCAAATTGCGGTAACTTAATCTGATACGACGGTTGATTCACGTGCTTCTGTTTTTGGCCTGTTCCCCATGCCAGAGCTCATTTCATTCGGTTGAACCCCGACAGGCTTTGGGAGCCAACAAACCTACGTCAAAAAAACAATTGCAGAAAATTACAGGCCGATGCCGGGTGATTTTGTATATAACTTGTGAAAAGGAAAGCTCACTTACGAACCGCGTCACGGTTTCAAACCGTGGCACGGTTGATCTGGAGCCTTACACTCCTTTCATAATCATATCATTAGAACTTTCGCTGGTACCCGATGCCTATGAATTGCCTTACCTGCAGCCTCGCCGCATCTTTATTTTTGCCAAAACTCTTTTGATCATCATCATAAATAAAATCAGCCCCTATATTAAACGAAAAACCCTTGTATACATTCATGCTTAACAGGTTGCTCATGAATATATCTATATTTTGTGGGTTGTGCTTATAGTTTGAGAACAGGTCCAGTTTGGCTTTATACGTTAAGTTCTTTATTATTTCCCTGTTTACGTTGGCAGATAAATAGGCACCGATCTCATTGCGCGATGTTTTTCCGGTATCTACCCCATAGGCACCTTTAGCCGATAAGGTATCATCCCGTACAATGACCCAGCGGGTTGTGATGGGAGAAACGAACAGGGAGAAAGTAGGACTTGGCTTATAGTCCATACCCAACGCAACGATCACATAGGCCGGGGCCATAAATGCAGATGTTTTTATCTTGGTGGTATCATCGGGGTACGTAAACCCGTTGGTGAACTGCGAGCGAAAGTTAAACAACCCAGTCAGGTACATATGGTCAAAAAGCTGACAACCATACTTCGATACCACGTCAATACGATCGTTTGTTTTACGGGTGCCCAGCGAAGTGGAATTTATATACCCCAGCTCAAGGTCAACGGTATTATCCCAGGAGTGGATTCCTTTTTTATAAAATGCATAAAGGCTTAATAAGCCATTTGAGTTGAAGGAGAACTGATCACCGCCAGCAGCCCAGTTCGTGAGCGAAGTTTGTCCCACTGTACCATTAAACATGCCACCGGTTTTCCACGTTTTGGGAATGGTATCTTTCTGCTCTTCTTTTTTGATTGCCTTATCCAATTCTTTTCTTAACTCCTGAACGGTTTTATCCTGTGCTATACTGTTCATTATTATCAATAAAAAAGATAAAACCAGGGCAACTTTCTGCATATAATTCATTGAATAGATTAAAAAAAGGCATTTTGACAATTCAAAATGCCTTGCAAATATAAAACCACATGGTCTATTTCTTTAACGCATCGCGGATTTCGCGTAATAAAATTACTTCCTCGGGAGTAACCGCCACGGCTGCTTCTTCTTTTTTCTTGAACCGGTTGATGGCTTTCACTATTAAAAACAAAATAAATGCAATTATTAAGAATTTTAATATAGCCGATAAAAACTTACCTATTTTAACAGTTCCCATTACAACCAACTTGTCTAAGTCCTGCAGGTTAGCGGCTTCCAGGGCCGGTTTTAATAACAGGGGCGTTATAACATCATCAACAAGTGAACTAACAATACCGCTGAATGCAGCGCCAATGATCACACCAATGGCAAGGTCTACCACGTTGCCTTTTAAGGCAAACTCTCTAAATTCTTTCATCATACCCATAAGAAATAGTTTTAGTTGTTAATGATATTTACAACTAATATATTAAAATTTTAAATCATTAAGCGTACCCAACGAACAATTCACCAATAAATCATTCTTCCTTTTTTATGCCGGGATATTGCATATCCAGTTTTTCCAGCGCTTTCAGCAGGGTATGTGCAATGATATATTCTTTATACCAGTTCTGATCAGCGGGCACTACAGTCCAGGGCACATCGTTACATTGTGCAAAGCAATCTTCATAGACAGCCATATAATCGTCCCATAGTTTGGCTTCTTCAAAATCTTTTTCGTTGTACTTCCATTGTTTGGTGGGATTGTGGATACGCTCCTGCAAGCGCAGGTGTTGCTCTTCGGGTGATATATGCAGGTAGAATTTTAAAATAGTGGTATTATTATGCTCCTGCAATAACTGTTCAAAGTCATTGATGGCCTTCATTCGCTTTTTGGCGGTTTTATCATCTATTAATTTATGCACCCGGGTAACTAATACATCCTCGTATTGCGAGCGGTTAAAGATCTGGATGGTTCCCCTGGGAGGAACGGCTCCATGTATCCGCCATAAAAAGTCATGACTCAATTCCAGTTCAGTAGGCACCTTAAAAGAGTGTACACGCACACCCTGCGGATTCAACGAAGCAAATACTTTTCTGATAGCGCCGTCTTTACCGCTTGCATCCATACCCTGCAGTATCACCAGTACAGCATGCTTCGACTCGGCAAATAATAAATTCTGCAGCTCATCGAGCTTTTCGAGTATACCGGCTGTTTTTACTTTTGTTTCTTCTTTATCCCAATCTTTGGGCGCCCGCGTACTGATTTCCTTCAATTTGATCGTTGCCATGGAAATATGTTTGTTTCAAATTATTACTTTTCAAATTGAATACCTGATTTTTGGGCAAATATTTACATGACGGGCAACAGGGGAATGCTTATTAACGGGATTATTTTCATTGTACTTTGTATCATTTGGGGAAGCTCCTTTATTCTTATAAAAGAAGGAATAGCTTATTTAAGCCCTTACCAGGTTGCCACCATACGTATACTGAGCGCCGGTTTGGTATTACTACCTGTGGCTGTAAGCCAATGGAAAAATGTGCCGCGTAATAAGCTGGGGTATGTTTTTCTATCGGGGTTACTAGGTAGTTTTTTTCCGGCTTATTTGTTTTGCATAGCTGAAATAAAGATCGATAGTTCCCTGGCCGGCTTTCTAAATTCACTCACGCCCATTTTTACCATATTCACCGGACTGTTATTTTTTGGTCAGGTGTTTCAAACACACAAACTGGTTGGTGTATGTATTGCCATGGGAGGTATGCTGGTTTTATTATTTGCCAAAGGCAGTATAAGCCTTCAATATCTTTCTTACGCATCGTTTGCGTTGGTGGCTACCCTTTTTTATGGTTTGAATATTAACCTGGTTGGTCGTCATTTAAAGGAAACGCCTTCATTAGCAGTTGTGGCCGTAAGCTTTGCCATGCTATTGATACCGTGCATTATTATTCTTTGGATAACGGGTTACTTCGCACTTCCACTGGGGCAAAAGAACATACTCTTTTCCAGCGGTGCTTCATCGCTGCTGGGTATTATGGGAACAGCCGTTGCTACCATTCTTTTTTATATAATGATCAAACGGGCCGGTGGGTTATTTGCTTCTATGGTAACGTATGGCATTCCGTTTATAGCCTTGTCGTGGGGATTACTGGCGGGGGAAACGATTAACAGCTGGCAAGTGGTGGGACTGATGATCATTCTTGTTGGCGTATATGTTACTACCAAATGGAAAATATCCAATATTAAATGATGAATGTAGAATTTTGAAGTGAATACGTTTTTTTATGCTAAGGCATTGTATTGAACTTCTACATTCAAAATTCTACATTCAATATTCTACATTCTACACGGTCATGATCTCTTTCTCTTTTGCAACCAGGTGTTTATCAACAAGCGCAATATAACGGTCTGTCATTTCCTGGATGTTCGTTTCTGCATCTTTGCAGATATCTTCACTCAAACCGTTCTTTTGTAATTTTTTCACTTGTTCCATGGCATCGCGGCGAATGCTGCGGATAGCAACTTTTGAATGTTCGCCTTCGCCATGTGATCTTTTCACCAGATCTCTACGCCTTTCTTCGGTTAAAGGAGGCAAAAATAACCGGATCATATTTCCGTCATTCTGTGGGTTGATACCTATATTGGCGGCAATAATTGCCCGCTCAATAGGCTGTAGCATATTTTTTTCCCAGGGTTGAATGGTTAAGGTGCGAGCATCGGCAACCGAAATATTACCAACCTGATTAATAGGTGTTGGTGTTCCGTAATAATCCACAACGATACCGTCAACCAGGTTCGGATTGGCTTTTCCGGCACGCACTTTCACTAATTCTGTTTCCAGGTGACTAATGGATTTATCCATGCCTTCCTGGGCTAATTCCGTAATAATATTTAATTCATCTGACATAGGAAGAAATATTAAATGCCTGCAAACCTACAAAATTTTTACCTGGTTGAACGGCTTGATTGTTCGACGGGTTGAAGCAGCCTTCAGCCATCAAGCCATAAAACCATCTAACCTGGTAATTAGTGACATCTGTAAAATAAAGCGATTTTCTAATTCTTATGCTCCAGTATCGTATCGGTAGTTAGCGGAACAATTTTAGAGGTTTTCAGTTCTCCATCAGGCGCATCTATTGTTTTGGCAACAAACAGGCGTGCACGCGGCCGGGTATAATACAATGCTGCAATACAGGAGAAGAACACGATCAAAATGGACAGGATGATCCAGGTGCAACCGAAATTGCGACCTGCATAGGCAGCCAGAATAAATAACATATTAATAGATACCAGCAACAATGTGATAAACCTATGTGAAAAGCCTCTGTCAAGCAACAGGTGATGAATGTGGTTTCTGTCGGGACTAAAGGGCGAACGCCGGTGATAAGTACGTATCGCAAACACCCGTAATGTATCCATTAAAGGTATTACCAGTATGGCCACACCGATAGCAGGCGCAGCAATAACGGGGTGAGGAGTTTCGGTTTGATTGGCAACGCTGATAAATTTTATAACCAGAATGGCATTCACCAGGCCAATGAGCAGCGACCCCGTGTCGCCCATAAATATTTTTGCCGGTTGAAAATTGAATATTAAAAAAGCCATTAAGCTACCTGCCAGGGAGAAAGCAAGTATCGAATAAGCCAGCATGTTTGCCTGTAGGAAATAAAAACCAAATACGGTAGACGCCATCAAACCTAACGAGCCAGCCAATCCGTCGATGCCATCAATCAAATTAAAAGAGTTAATGATCACAATGATGGTCAAATACGTTAACAACAGGCTGAACATTTCAGGCAGTTCATGTATGCCCATGAAGCCATACATGCTTTTTATCTGGATATTCCCTTTATATATAATGAGGAATGCAGCTAATACCTGGCCAATGAATTTTTTAATGGGAGAAATAACCAGGATGTCATCTTTTAAACCAAGGAAGAAGATCACGAATGCAGCTGCAAAAAAATATTGAAAATCAGATGCCGAATTATAAGGAATAGCAATGAGACATGCCAGCATAAAACCAGCAAAGATCCCCAGGCCGCCCAAAGATGGTATGGGGCTCTGGTGAACTTTTCTTTCGTCAGGTATGTCAAATAATTTTTTCTGTTCTGCTACGGCAATAATTACCGGAATAGCTAAAAATACAATTGCAAATGAAATAGCTATTGAGAATAATACATCAAACATCAGCCTGATTTTGTGAGTCTTGGAATATGATACGTGCTACCAATCGGGCCGGTTGCGCTCATAAACACAAAGCAACGCAAATTACTGCGTATTTTCGGATTTCCAACTATTAATAACACTTACTTGAAATACAAGTTATCTATTATACAACGGCCTTTGATATAAAAATATTGAGAAAGTTTAATTTGATTTATTGATACAAAACAATTCCTGTAGTTTTGCACCCAAATTTTAATCTTGCTATGCCAGCTTTAAAGGACATTGCTACTCAAATTCGCAGGGATATAGTTCGTATGGTTCATGGTTGTGCCAGTGGTCACCCAGGAGGTTCTCTGGGCTGTACTGAGTATTTTACCGCATTATATTTTAAAGTAATGCAGCACAATCCTCAATTCACTATGGAAGCGCGTAATGAAGATGTTTTCATATTATCAAACGGTCATATTTCTCCTGTATTTTATTCAACATTAGCCCGTTCGGGGTATTTCGACGTAAAAGAACTAACCACTTTTCGTAAAATCGACTCCCGTTTACAGGGACACCCTGCCACTCATGAGCACCTGCCTGGTATTCGCATAGCCAGCGGTTCCCTGGGACAGGGAATGAGCGTAGGCCTGGGTGTGGCTTTGTCTAAAAAGCTG
>DASUVL010000336.1:0-3520 GCA_036379015.1 Niastella sp. | reverse complement strand
TTTTGCAGTTTTTCAAGCGGTCCCAGGATCAATGAAAGCGGGGTGCGGAACTCATGCGAAATATTGGTGAAAAACTGTAGTTGCGACTGGTGCATTTCTTCTTTTTGCTGCTCTTCCAGTTTTTGTATTTCCAGTTTTCGTTTGAAACGGTACAGCATCAAGATGCCCGATGCAACCCCAATGATCACAAGTGATCTGAACCACCAGGTAGCCCAGAAGGGCGGGGTAATGATCACATCTATGGAGGTGCCGGTGTCATTCCAAACCCCATCATTATTCGATGCTTTAACCCGGAAGACGTAATGGCCCGGACTTACATTGGTATATGCTGCTTTTTTTTCTTTCCCGGCATCGATCCAGTTCTTATCCCAGTTTTCTAACATATAAGCATACTGGTTGTTTTCCGATGCCGTATAGTTGAGGGCTGCAAACCCGAATGAAAAAGTAGATTGCCTGTACACCAATGTTATTTTGCCGGTGAGACTGATATCTTTTGTGAGGGGAGATCCTTTTTCGGCAGGGGCTATTTTTTTATCATACAGCCGGAAATCGGTTACATATACAGGCGGAACAAACGTATTGATCGTAATATGCTGCGGATAAAACATATTGAAGCCATTTACCCCGCCAAAGAGCATTTGACCGTTTTTCGTTTTCAAAAATGCATTGGCTTCAAATTCCAGTCCCTGTAACCCGTCTGCCGTATTATATTTTCTGAACGTTCCGCTTTGGGGATTGAATTGTGTTATGCCGTTCGAGGTAGAGATCCAGAAATTGCCCTGGTGGTCTTCTGTAATCCCTTTTATAAACTCATCGCCCAAACCGGCTTTATTGGTATATAACACAAAACTGTTTTGTTGCGGCTTAAATAAGTAAAGCCCTTTTTGACCTACCCATAAACGGCCTTTGCTATCTGTAAAAATCACCCGTAGATCGGGCTTCTTCTCCTCATTATTAAAATAGTGGGTAAACTCGCCGGTGGCGCTGTTCAAACAATTTAACCCGCCATCGTCTGTGCCTATCCAGATATTCCCTGACCTGTCTTCATTAATGGAAACAATATTATTTCCCTGCAGGGTACTTTGGTTGTTGCGGCCCTGGGTAACCCGCGTAAACTGCCTGGTTTTCCGGTTGAACAAATTCAAACCGCCAAAATAGGTAGCTATCCATAAATTCTTTTTGCTGTCTTCAAAGATCTTCTGCGTATAGCTTGAGCTAATACTTTCTTTACGCGAAGGAATATTTACAAAGCGGGTAAAGTTATTGGTGCCTTTATTATACAGGCTGATGCCTCCGCCCCAGGTTCCCACCCAAATAGCTCCTTCGCTGTCTTCCATAATATCGAGCACTTCATTCGATCCAATGGTGGTGGCATTGAACGGATCGTACTTATAATGGGTAAAGGAATTTTTTTTAGGGTTGAATACATTTAATCCACCGCCATCTGTACCAATCCATATATTACCATCCCGGTCTTCACAAAAAGTTTTTACATCATTGTAGCTTAAACTGTTGCTGTTGGGCTCCTGTCTGTACAAAGTAAATTTCTCGGTGTTGGGCATATATAAATTAATACCTCCCCGGTGCGTACCTATCCACATATTGCCCTGGTTATCTTCGAACAAAGCCGAAACTGTTCGCTGCGATAAGGACAAGGGATCATCCGGTTTGTTCTGGTAATTAAAAAAGCGACCCGAAACCGGATCAAACAGATCGAGCCCGCCGTTAATACTGCCCGTCCATATGGTTCCATACCGGCTTACCAGGATACTCCTGATCAGGTTGCTGCTTAACGAAGAGGCATCTGTTATTGTATGCTGGTATTGCCTGAAGGTGTTGAGCTGACTGTTAAATAAAAACAGCCCGTTATCGCTTGTGCCTAACAGCAAGCTGCCGGGTTTATATTCTTTTATTACCCTGATGGAATAATTGCCCGGGTTATTTTCATTGACTGCTATTGTAACCGGGGTAAAGTGCTGGGCTTCGCGGTCAAAGAGTTGTAACCCATTGACTGTTCCCACCCAAAAATTTTCCCGGCTGTCTTCCAGCAGAAAATTCACATTATCATTATTAAGGCTATTTGGGTTGGCCGCATTGTGCCGGAAAGCCATAAAGGTATTGGCAGCCTGGTTAAACAGGTTAATGCCCCCGCCCAGCGTGCTGATCCACAACCGTCCTTTTCTGTCTTCACTGATACAGGTAATATGGTTACTGCTGAGCGATGCCCGGTTGGCCGTACTATGTTGAAAGCGGGTAAATTTATTTTTTGCCGGGTCAAACCGGTTCAGTCCATTTATGGTCCCGATCCAAAGGGTTTTATTCCTGTCTTCAAATAAATAGGTAATATAACCATCGCTGATGCTGGCGGCATCATTAGGATCATATTTATACACCACCATCTGATAGCCATCAAACCGGTTCAGTCCATCGCGCGTACCAAACCACATAAAGCCCCGGTGATCCTGGAAAATGGTTTCAATAGTACTGTTGCTTAGCCCTTCTTCATTGGTGATGTGCTTGAACTTCAGCCGGGGCGCCTGCGCCCGGGATAAAAGGGGGATTATTAGTATTACTAAAAAGAAAATGTATTTCAGTCGATTTAAAATTGGCAGCAATGGCATTGTTTGGAACCTACATCGTTTCGGCTGATATAAAGTTAGCAAAACCGGTTATTATAACCGGTGGGGCATCAAAATATGACGATTAGCACAAAAACTATGATTGCTGGGATAACCCGTTTAATGGCACACTGTATATATTTAACTGCTTAATAACCAGACTGTATTTAACAGAAAAATTGCTTGTGATGAAAATAACAAAACGATTGCGCTTTGGTAGCTTATTAGCTATTGCCCTTACCATAACTGCTTTTTGCCTGGCACAGCAAAAAAGTATTTCAGGGCGGGTTGTTGATGCTTCCAATAGCCCAATGCCAGGGGTAACGGTGTCGGTAAAAAATAAAAACACGGTTACCACTACCAATGAAAAAGGCGAGTTCAGTATTCCGGCTGCAACGGACGACGTATTAGTTTTTACCTCCGTTGGATATACCCCCTTTGAAGAAAGGGTAAGAACGTCGGTCAATATGACGATCACATTAAGTAGCCTGTTGGCCAACAACCTGAATGAGGTGGTTGTGGTAGGGTATGGTACTACCCGCAAAAGAGATCTGACCGGTTCGGTGGCCACCGTAACGGCCAGCAATTTTCAAAAAGGCCAGATTGCTACACCTGAGCAAATGATCGCCGGAAAAATACCCGGTGTTTCCATCATTTCAAATGGCGGCCGGCCGGGCGCGGGCAGTGTCATTCGCATCCGGGGCGGTTCTTCCTTACGAGCCAGCAATGATCCGTTAATAGTGATTGATGGCGTTCCCCTTGATAACAATGCCATTCCCGGCTCCAGCGACCCGCTAAGTTTTATTAATTCCAATGATATAGAATCCTTCACCGTTTTGAAGGATGCCTCAGCGGCTGCCATTTACGGCACCAGGGCTTCCAACGGTGTTCTTATTATTACC
>DASUVL010000335.1:0-5929 GCA_036379015.1 Niastella sp. | reverse complement strand
TGCCAACTTACTGAATACAGGTTTCAAGAATGTGATCCCCATCCTCGATAACAGAGATGAACTGCAGCACTACAAAAAGTCGGTGAAAGGCCCATTCAAATTAGGCATCAGGGTAGCAGCGGAAGAAGAGCCTACCTTTCCTTTCTATACCTCGCGCCTGGGTTTCAGGGCAAGAGATGTACTGGAGTTTTACGTTGATAAAATTGAAGGCAATGAAGATCGCTTCCAGTTGAAAATGCTGCATATTTTCCTGAATAAAGGTATTAAGGACGATATCTATTACTGGAGCGAATTGAATAAAGTGATTAACCTGTATTGCCAGCTTAAAAAGATCTGTCCCGAACTGGACTCTATCAATATCGGTGGCGGATTTCCCATTAAGCACTCCCTGGGTTTTGAATACGACTACCAGTTCATGATCAATGAAATTGTAGGCAATATCAAAAAAGCCTGCAAAAAGAATAACGTACCAATGCCCCATATCTTTACCGAATTCGGTAGCTATACGGTGGGCGAGAGCATGGCGCATATTTATAGCGTTATCGGGCAAAAAGTACAGAACGACCGGGAGATCTGGTACATGATCGACTCTTCTTTCATCACCACCTTACCCGATACCTGGGGTATTGGTGAAAAGTTTTTAATGATGCCGATAAATAAGTGGGACCAGGAATACCAGCGTGTGGTATTGGGCGGCATAACCTGCGACAGTCACGATTATTACGATTCTGAAGAACATATCAATGAGGTGTTCCTGCCCAAGATCAATAACGGAGAGCCGCTGTATGTAGGATTTTTTCATACCGGCGCTTACCAGGACCAGATCAGTGGGTATGGCGGTATAAAACACTGCCTTATTCCATCACCCAAACACGTTATTGTGGGGCACGATAAGAACGGCAAGCTGGTAGACTGGGTATATGCAAAAGAGCAAACCGCTCAAAGTATGTTGAAGATATTAGGATATTAGTTTAGCGATCTTACAACTTACAACATGAAACGATTTGCGACCTTATTAACTATAGCATTAGTTATCGCCTGTACCGCACAGGCGCAAACTGCCGAAGATTCGGTGAAAGCAACCATTAACCGGTTGTTTGAGGGTATGAAAAATGCCGACACCGTTCTATTGAAATCGGCATTTGCCGATGCGCCCATTTTGCAAACCATTGCCACCGACAAAAAGGGCAAGGTGTATATCAAAACGGAGAAGTATGCCGACTTTGTGAAAGTTACCAGTCAGCAGAAAGCAGGGCAGGCCGATGAGCGTATTGAATTTGAAACCATCCGCATCGATGGCCCGCTGGCCATGGTATGGACACCCTACCAGTTTTACTATAAGGGCAAGTTCAGGCACTGTGGTGTTAACTCATTCCAACTGGTGTGTCTTGACGGTGAATGGAGGATCCAATATTTGATAGACACAAGGCGAAAGAATTGTGACTCCAAGTAAATAATGATTAAGTAACTATTAATAAGACAAAAGGCTAGTGGTTTTAATCACTAGCCTTTTGTCTTTTCATTTTCACTACAAGTCCCGACTTTAGTCGGGATTATCGAATCATCACATTAACTAATTACTTCTTGGTTCTATATTTCTTATTCACTTTCGGACTGTTAAAGTATTGGTTCAGCTCTTTTTCACTCATATCGCCGGTGATCTCAATGGGAATATCCACCATCTGAACCTGCATTTGTTTTAATTCCTCTTTCAGCTTATTGGTCTTGCGGGCGATGTCGGGATCGCGTTCGCCAACCAGGGCATTGTCGCTCACCATATACTCCAGCCGTTTTATCGCCGTTCTCACTTGTGAAGCCTGGTTCATTTCTGTAACTTTTTGCGGTGAAACGGCCTCCTTTACAGGCACCAGCGAAACGCCCACACTAGGCAGCACCTTTCCAATATTCTGTTCATTTTCGCCCTTAGATGACGACAAAATACTACCGGTTAACGCGGTGGTAGAACCGGTGATATCGAACGTGGTGCGGGTTGATTTGGTTTTTTTCACCCCTTTATCCAGTTGCAGGAAGGTATACTTTAATCGTAATATATAGCTGTTGATAACATTCACCGTTAATTTAAAATCTTCTACGGTCAATGGGTAGTTCAATGCGTCTTTCACTATTATTTTTACCTGTGCCGTATCACGAACCATAAATTTATTGTTACCCACAAAGCTCAGGATAACGGTCCGTTCCTTACCCGGATCTGATTCTTTTACAAAATCGAACGCAGGTGACCATACAAAATCATCATCGCATTTTTTTACCAAACTGGCGCCCTTCACCGGCATATTGGAAAAAAAGGTAATAGTCTCAATTGGGAAATTACCATTCTCACATAGCACTTTGAACGCTACCGTATCCCCTTCATCGATCACCACGGTTGACCCAATGGTAGGCTTTACTTTCGATTGAATAATATCGGTATTATAAAAGGTGATATAAAACGAGGTATCCACATGATCGGAGGCTTTTTCCAGGTTCTGCACGCCCACACTTACCCTGTATTGGTAATCATACTTCAGTTTACCCGACAGGAAAAATGACTTTTCGGCTTTAAATGTTAACAACCCATTGTCCTTATTGATACGTAAGCCGACGGGCGGATTGCGCAGGAACCAGTAATATTTCGACTGGTCTTTATTAATCTCCAGTTTATAAAACAGGGAAGAGTCAACGTGTAAGGTAAAATAAGGATTGATGTTTTTAATCCTCAATACAGTTTCAACAGAGTCAACTACGAATGGAAAAGAGTCAAGATGCTTGCGACCGTGAAGTGCACTATCTCCTGGCTGCCGGTCCTGAGCTAAAGCCCATACGCCCGAAAATATGCATAATACGACCAATCCCAACGTCTTTCGGATACAGAAGGTAAGTGCTCTCATGGGGGCCGAAGTTAGGACAAAACATAAAAAAAACCATCCGCCATTAGACGGATGGTCATTTAAACCAAAACCAACTGCTTATGAAACCAAAACTTTAATAATTCTTTCGCTTATTACTGAACCACAACCTGTTTAGGATTGTCCTTTACCTGGTCTTTCTTAGGCAGGAACAGTTTTAAGATACCATTTTCGTATTTTGCCTGGATAGCCTCTACATTTACCTGGTCAGCTACCGTAAAGCTCCGTTTAAACCCACGATGGCTGAATTCGCGGCGAACGGTCTTAAACTCCTCCGATTTGCTTTCTTCCTTTTTATCATAGCTAATCGTGAGCAAGCCCTTTTCTACATTTACTTTAATATCTTCCTTATTAATGCCCGGAACGCTTACTTCCAGGTTAAACCCTTCGGCTGTTTCATAAATATTAACCGGAGCCAGGTTAATGCCACTGTATCCGTCATTCCATAAACCAGGAATGGTATTAAAGAAATCATCAACTACAGAATCGAATGATTTGCGAGCGGGATGGTGAAGTCTAACTGTCATAACTATAATTTTTATTGTTTTTTGAATTTGATATTCGGGAAAGTAATTTTCAAACAGTGTACCAGTACAAAAAATGGCCAAAAAGCGGTCATAATTGACAGAAAACAAGTGACGCAAGCCGCCATAATAGCAGCCGCAAGCAATTTCAACTGACATAAATTCCGATCGGGTATAGAAATAAACTTTTTACGTAGTTTTGCGTTTCAATTAAAAAATAGTAGAATGTATCCAACAGAAATAGTACTTCCAATGAAAGAGGAGTTGACAGACAATGGCTTCCAGGAGCTGTTAACCCCAGAAGATGTTGATAATCAAATTAAATCGCAAGGAACAACACTGGTAATGATCAATTCAGTGTGTGGTTGTTCGGCAGGTTCGGCAAGACCCGGTGTGTTAATGGCCGTAACCAATTCATCCAAAAAGCCCGATCATTTAGCTACCAGCTTCGCAGGTTATGATGTTGATGCTGTAAAGAAGTTACGCGAGCATTTGTTACCTTACCCACCATCTTCACCGGCCATTGCGCTGTTTAAAGATGGTCAGCTGGTTCACTTCATCGAAAGACATATGATCGAAGGAAGACCCGCTCAACTGATCGCTCACAACCTCATAGCAGCATTTGAAGAATATTGTTAAAATTTCTTAGCTGATTAATTCAGCTTTGTTCATAGTGATGAACCCTCTCATTCCTGGGAGGGTTTTTTTATCGCATTTTTGCAGCACGCATCGCTGGAAACTGCTCATACGAAGTGGCCGTACAAGAGAGGATATTTGGAAATAACCGGGTTTATCTGTGCAATCCATTTCAAGAATCTTCGTTTGTTTTCTTATCATTGCACCTTTATTTAAATAATTGGTAGATAAAATCTATTCCTGATACATGTATCCAAACCTATATTACGCTTTTAAGGATCTTTTTGGAGTTAACCTGAATGGACTTCGTTTTATCAATTCCTTTGGTTTTTTTGTAGCGCTGTCATTTTTAGCTGCCGCATATGTATTAACACTGGAATTAAAACGTAAGGAAAGATTGGGTTTGTTGTCATTTCAGGAAGTGAAGATGATCGTGGGTAAACAAGCCGCCCCCGGGGAACTGCTTTTGAACTTCTTTCTTGGCTTTTTATTGGGATACAAGATCATTGGTTTATTTCTGTCGGGAAGCGAAGCTACTGGTGACCCGCAACAATTCATATTTTCTTCAGAGGGAAACTGGCCAATAGGGTTGGCCCTGGGTGTTCTATTTGCCGGTTTAAAATGGTGGGAAAAGCACAAGCAAAAACTTGATAAACCGGAAGAACGCACCATTCGCATCTGGCCGCACGACAGGGTAGGTGACCTGGTGATCTATGCCGCCCTGTTTGGTTTTTTGGGTGCGAAAATTTTTCATAACCTCGAAAACTGGCAGGACTTTAAGCAAAACCCTATTGAGGCATTATTGTCGTTCAGCGGACTTACTTTTTACGGTGGATTGATCTGCGCTGCCATTGCTATTTATTTTTATTCCCGTAAACATAAAATTGATTTCCGCCATTTGTGTGATTCCATGGCGCCTGTACTCATTCTTGCATATTCTCTTGGCCGCATTGGCTGCCAGGTGTCGGGTGATGGAGACTGGGGTATTTTAAACAGCGCATATGTAACAGTGCCCGGTCCGGAATCAAAAGTGGAACTGGCCGATACAGCCCGTTTTCAAAGTACCCTGCAAAACCACAGTAATTTTTACTTACGCACTTTTCAGGTTAATAATGTTGGCGAAATACCGCATGCCAGTGTAAAAGCACCCGGCTGGTTGCCCAACTGGTTATTTGCATATTCTTATCCGCATAATGTGGTTAATGAAGGAGTCCCCATTCCGGGTTGTAAGGAAGATCAGTTCTGCAATCAATTGCCTATCCCGGTATTCCCTACACCGTTCTACGAAACGATCATCAGCTTTTTTCTTTTCCTGTTCCTATGGTCGTTGCGTAAGAAGCTGAAAGTACCGGGCACTTTGTTTGGCGTATATCTTATAGTAAATGGCATAGAACGCTTTTTTGTAGAACAGATACGTGTTAACACCCAATATTCCATTTTCGGTTTTCATCCCACCCAGGCTGAGATCATAGCCGTATTGCTGGTGATCAGTGGCGCTGCGTTGTACTTTATCATGGTGAAAAAGCATGCAGAAAAGAACGAAACGCTAAAAGCTTAATACTAAACGTATAGTTTATATCTAAAATAAAACGCTCAATGCCGAAATATCGCATTGAGCGTTTTACTTTATGCGTCACTCCTTATCGCTAAAACTATATTCGTCGGCTTTGTTGTTCTTACAGGGTAATAAGATCTGTTTGGGCATACCATTATTGAAAGGTATCCGTGTCACAATTGCAGCATCACAATCACCCCTGTCTTCACTATTAAATACCAGCGCGTTGTTTTCAATTTTACCAGGCAGGTCATAAGGCATACCTACGTAGTAATTGCCTACATACTGGTTTTTGTTATTGAACAGCA
>DASUVL010000334.1:0-3822 GCA_036379015.1 Niastella sp. | reverse complement strand
TACTCTAATAAGTGGAACGGTGACAAAATGCACCTGAACAGCAATTACCAGTATAATAAATTGAATACGGAATCTGAGGGCAATACATTCAGCCAGTATAAATTGCGCGATACTATATTGTATACAAATGATTATGGCAATAGCTACCGCAGTCGCAACAGGAACCGCATTGATGGATTATATGAATTTCAGATCGATTCTTTTTCATCGGTTAAAATAACAGCGCAGGGATCGCAGGGTAATAATTACAGCCATAGTAATTTTCACCAGGAATCATTTTACAGCCTCGGCGATACACTGAGCATTATTGACCGGGAAACCAAAACCGATGCAGAAAACAAGAACTTCAATACATCCTTATTGTGGAAACAGAAGTTCAGAAAAACGGGAAGGACCCTTTCCTTGTCGGCCCGGCAAAATTATACTGAGAGTGTGTCGAATGGAATATTTTTCTCCGATAACAATTATTTCAAGAACGGAATGCTTGACAGTACGAAAATACTGGATCAGCAAAAGCTAACCGATAATATTAACTCAGCCATTAACTCCCGCATTTCGTACACAGAACCATTGACAAAAAGATCGTTGCTGGAATTCAATTACGGTATTGATAACAATCACCGGCAATCGCGCATTACCACGTTGGAGAAAAGCGCTCCGTTGGGAAAGTATGAAGAAAAGATCGATTCCCTGAGCAATGATTACAGCTTTAATGTGCTCACGCAATCGGGTGGTATCAATTACCGGTATGCCAAACCAAAAAAAATCACGTTGTCGTTTGGCATGAATGTATCACATGCTGCTTACTCCCGTAAAGACCTTAAAGAGGATTCAGCTACCAATTACAGTTTTACCAATTTTTATCCCCAGGCCAACATGACCTGGAATATGGGATCCAAAGGTACTTTACGTTTTAATTATAACGGAAGTACGCAAGCGCCTTCTATTGACCAGATACAGCCGATACGGGATATCACCGACCAGTTGAATATCAGGGTGGGTAACCCCGACCTGAAGCAGGCTTTTCGCCACCGGTTCAATGTGGCATTCAATAGTTATAAATTGCTGTCGGAGCGCAGTATTTATGCCGATGCAACTTTCACCGCTACACAGAACGATTTCAGCTCATTGAGCATGCTCGACCTCTCTACCGGGCGCAAGATAACGCAACCCATCAATGTGAGTGGCAACTACCGGGCGAACGGTTATATTTCTTACAGGAAAAAGGTAACTAAATGGGGATTACAAATTGGCGGTAGTGTTCGGGGCAACCTGAATCACAATACCAACTTTATTGATACATCAAAAAACGAGAACGATAACTATTCCTACGGCGGGGGCCCCAATTTAGGTATAGACAAAGACAAGAAGTTCGGGATCTGGATGGGCACCAATTTCATGTACAATGTTTCCAAAACATCGTTACGCAGTGACCTGGTTACGCGCTACTGGACGCAGAGCCATTGGGTAGATGTAATGGTATACCTGCCCTGGAAAATGGAAATAGGCACTAACTGCGAGTTCAATCTGCGGCAAAAGACCAGTGTATTTGAAAACAATAATAATTCAATCAGATGGAATGCCCGGTTAGACAGGAAACTGTTCAAGAATGATGTGGCCCGGTTGCGTTTTTCTGCCAATGATATGCTGGACCAGAACATCGGGTTTAACCGGAATATCAATAGCAACTTTATATCAGAAAGAACATACAATACTATCAGGCGGAACTTTTTGCTGTCGTTCATTTGGAACTTTAGCAAGAATGGAAAACCAATGGGTTGGTAAGGTCAATGTGCTAATTTGCTAATGTGCTAATGTGATAATGAAAAGGCAGAAAGGCAAAAGACAAAAAGGTAATGAGAAAGCAATTGCTGATTTTGGGATTGCGGGATTTTTAGATTTGAAAGAAAGCCCGCATTTAAGAAATCCCAAAATCTCAAAATCACTAAATCAGAAATTATTAAACCTATTATATGCATCGCATACTAACATACCTGATCGCTATAGTTTGTATCTCCCCTGCCCTGCTGGCGCAACAGCAATTTATAGCGCAGGGAAAGATAGAGTACGAACGCAAGACCAACCAACATGCTTTAATGGATGAAGGTGTTTGGGCGGAAGCGGCTAAAAACAACATGCCCAAGTTTGTCACTTATTATTATGACCTCATTTTTAAGGGTGATCGCACGATGTTCATGACAGGCCGTGATCCCGAGGCCAAACAGTTGAAATACTGGGGTGTATTTGATTCGGAGAACACCATTCTCACCAATTTAGATAGCAGCAGGTCGGTAACGCAAAGAAGTATTTACGGCGATGTATACCTGGTAGCCGATTCGCTTCGGCACGTTGATTGGAAAATAACGCCTGAAATAAGAAAGATAGCCGGGTTCGATTGCCGCAAGGCTGTGGGCCGGGTAATGGATTCCATTGTGGTAATTGCCTTTTATACCGACGAGATCGTAACCAGTGGCGGACCTGAATCTTTTAACGGCTTGCCTGGAATGATACTTGGTTTGGCGATCCCCCGTTTGCACACCACCTGGTATGCCACGAAATTGCAATTGGTAGAAGTGACGGACAAAGACCTGCTTACCCCAAAAAAGGGAAAGAAAATGACCGGCAATATCTACCGGTCAGAAATACAAAACATTCTTAAACAATGGGGTGAAGAAGGCAAGAAACGGCTGTTCCAGTTTTTGATGTGAGGGCTAAAAAAATCTGCCATTTTATGGTGATATTTGAGTAGAAACCGGCACTTATTATTAAAGTGTTTGCATATGACTCAAACAATGGAGAAGGAAGATGTGGCGGCAACAAGGAAAGCCCTTTTTGTGCAGTTGTACCAAACGGCTTTTCCTTTGGTGGCAAAATACGTGAGCCATATGGGCGGATCGTTTGAAGAAGCCAAAGATGTTTTTCAGGATGCCCTGTTAATATATTATGAAAAACTCGCTACTTCGGGTGTGGCGCTGCAGTATAGCGAACGATCCTATCTACTGGGCATCGCTAAACACCTTTGGACAAAGAAAAATAAACAAAATAGCCGGCATAGCTCCCTGGATGAGTCACTAACCGGTATAGCCGTGGAAGAACATACGCCGGCCTCTTCCACCGATAAGCTCCTCGATCTATTACATTCGTCCGGACAAAAATGCATGGAATTGCTACAGGCGTTTTATTATGACAAAATGCCGATGCGCAAAATAGCCGGGCGGTTTGGCTTCAACAGCGAACGATCGGCCACCGTTCAAAAATATAAGTGTCTGGAAAAAGTTAGAGATACCATAAAAGAAAAATCGTTGACATATGAGGACTTCCTTGAATGACATACAGCAAATAGACGATTATCTTTTAAAAGTTGCTGGTGAAGCAGATTCGCTGGTGTTTGAAGCCAGGCTTATACTACAACCTGCTTTGCGGGAGAACCTGTTGTGGCAACAAAGAACGTATGACATTATCAGGCAATACAGCCGCAGGCAGTTAAAAGCAGAGATAGCCGCCGTACATCAGCAACTGTTTAATGAACCGGAACATATTCCCTTTCGCCGGAAAATAATGGCTTTCTTTTCAAACCGGTAATCTTTTCATTTTACTAAGTAATAAACGTTTCTAAGGCACTACACAATCGCCTTACGGCTTTCTGTGCCCTACCGAAATATTCAATATTAAATACAAAGCTATGAAGAGTACGAAAAATGAATTTCGTGATTATGCCGTGCATCACCATAATATCGGCAGTCAATATGTGGACGGTTTTTTAGCATGTATGGAGAACCGCTTTGTGCCCATGGCGATGACACCTTACATTACCGAAGAGCG
>DASUVL010000333.1:0-5726 GCA_036379015.1 Niastella sp. | reverse complement strand
GTCAACAGCTGCATTAACCTGTGTATTTTTAGTAGCATTGGAAACATTTCCGCTGGTATTGGCAACCCCTTTCTTCGTTGAAGAAACTGTACTGGCTGTAACAGATTTGGTAGTGTTTACTGTTTTTTGTGAAGCGCTCTGCACATTGGTATGGGTCGACTGAACTGCTGCGCCGGCACCACTGGTATTAATACTGCTAGCAGTATGCAACGTAGCCGAAGTAGCGGCCCCCAGGTTAATTTGTCCTTTTGAAACAGAAGTGAAAATGGTAGCTGCTGCCGTAGTAATAAACAGGATGTGTACTTTCATAACTCTTGATTTTAGTTTAATTAAATAGTCGTTTTTTTGATTAAGACAAAAGTTGCCCTCTTCAACCAGTTGCATAAGCAAATGCATCCGGTTGAAACAAATCAGTGCCATTAAAATTTTAGCTGTTCAGATAAGGTGTAGCCTGGGAATAGTACTGGTAATTCTGTAGGTGGTTTTTATTTTGACTGTATCGAAGGATAATGGTTTAATTGTCGTCTTTTGCGCTTCAGGTATGTACAAAAAAAGACCTTCCCTTTTGGGGAAGGTTTAAAACAAGCGTTAAAATATGTTAACGTAATAGCTTTATTCTGCTTCTGCTACCACTTCTGTTACTTCTGGTATCATGCGCTTCATCATGCCTTCGATACCGGCCTTTAAAGTGATCATCGATGATGGACAACCGCTGCATGAACCTTGTAGCATCAGGTTTACAACACCATCGCTATAGCTTTTAAACTGAATAGCGCCACCATCCATTTCTACAGCCGGCTTTACATAATTTTCCAGTAATTCTTTAATGCGCTTCACCACATCATCGTCATCTGCTGCCACTATATTAGTGCTTTCCTGTTTAATAGTAGCAATTTCTTCTTCATTGATCACCGCTTTTCCTTCCTCCAGGTATTCTTTTAAAAACTGGCGAATGGTAGGTATTACATCGTTCCATTCGGTTTCAACAGTTTTTGTAAGCGTTACAAAGTTGCTGGCAATAAATACGGCTTTTATAAAGGGGAAACCAAATAATTCTGTAGCCAGTGGCGAAGGCTTGGCATTTTCCACATCCGGAAAATCAATGCTTTTCCCCGGGTACAATAATTTGTTAGCCACAAATTTCATTGTCTCGGGATTAGGCGTCATTTCTGTATAAATACTAATGACAGGATTTCCTGTTTTGATCATGATATTTCCTTCTTTTAATTGATTACAAAAATAACAAATGCCCGCTGCAATTGGTTCTTATTTTGAAAAATTGTAAAGAAGGCTAGGTTGTTTGGGAAAGGCGGGAGGGAGTTTGTAAGGAGTAAAGGGGCGTAAATAACCCGGAAATCGGTAAAACCGGTATACAAGACATAGGCCCCAATAGCTGAAAGTGGCCAGCTATTCGTATTTCTGAAGCCTTTAGTGATCACAATCGTCCTCATGCGCATGGTTGTGTACGCGGCAGGCCCTGAAATTCATTAAATGGGCGGCTACTATCATCAACACGGCAAATGGCAGTATCCACAACTGATATTTATGCCATATTTGCTTGGCAATCAAGCCAGTAATGCCAATTGCAAACACAATAATAGGTAGGGTGCTGTGATGATGTTTTTTATAACCATGGCGCAATGAGTAAACGCCAATACCAAAGGCAAGGAAGATCATAAAATACTCAAACGCCTCATTTTCAATGATATTTATGCCCAAAACAGGCAAACTGGATAAAAGCAGGGGTAAAATTGCGCAATGGATGGCGCAAGCCAGTGAAGCAGCCACACCCATCGCATCCCAGTTTACTCTAAAATTCATGGCTCGAAGATAAGAACTAAATGCACAAGCATGCAACTTAGTTGCAAAAAGATTCGTTATAAAATAAAGTCATTGGTTGCGGAACGCGTAACCGTACCTTTGCTGCCTGAAAAACCCTTAATGTTATGAGCCGGAAAGTGATTTTTTATATAGGCTTTTTTCTGGTGTTGGTAATTGCCTTTTATGTGGCTTTAACCCAGGTTATACCTGGCTTTGGTGAGGTAAAGCTGCCGGTTGTTAACCGTGTGCAACCTTTCAGTTTTACAAACCAGGATGGACAAAAAGTCACCGAAAGAAATGTGGAAGGCAAGGTGTATGTGGCAGAATATTTTTTTACTACCTGCCCCAGTATTTGCCCCATGCTGAATACCAACATGCTGAAAATTTATGAGGCGTATAAAGATGAACCTGGCTTTATGATCGTATCGCACACCGTTGACCCTGATAATGATAATGTGGCCCGTTTGAAATGGTATGCCGATTCGATGAAGGTAAATACCCAGCGCTGGGTATTTTTAACGGGTAGAAAAGACAGTCTGTATCAAACTGCCCGGAACAGCTATTTGTTAGATGACCCCCAGAATAATCTGCAGAACATAAGCGACCAGTTTTTGCATACCCAGTTTTTTGCGCTGGTCGACAAAACCGGCCGCGTACGGAAAATTTATGACGGCTTAAAAAAGCAGGAAATAGAAGAATTGAAAAAAGACATAAAGCGATTGTTGAAGGAACGCAGCTCGGAAGAGCGCTTTTCAAATAATATGTTTGGGAGTTAAAACTGCCCTTGTTTAATGTTTTTACAATGGATGCGCAGATAGACGAAATACTTCGTAAAAATCAATTGAGTGTAACCGGTAGCCGTAAAAGGATCCTGGAATTATTTTTAATGGCCAATGGGGCGCTGGCACACGGGGATATTGAGAAAAAGACCGGGGAGAAATTCGACCGCGTTACAGTGTATCGTACCCTGCAAACATTTCTGGAAAAAGGCATCATTCATACCATACCAACATCCGATAATTCTGTGTTGTATGCCCTGTGCAAAGACGATTGCTCTGAAGGCCATCACCACGATAACCATGTTCATTTTATTTGCACGGAATGCGGTAAAACAATTTGTTTGGCCGATGTACACATTCCTGAAGTAAAATTACCCGGTGGCTTCTTACCCCACGACTACCAAATGGTTGTTTCCGGCTTATGCTCAGCATGCCGGTAAAAATACACACCGCTATCAGGCAATAATTATCTCCGGTTAGCCGGCAGCGGTGTACCTGCCTGTAATGTTTTAATATCCCGGTGTACCGTAACCGGTTTTTTTTATTCCACTTAAAATAAGAAGGGAGCCTGAAATTAAAGATTGATTAAAATATATCAAACATTAGCAAAATACTAATGCTCAAACAGTTTTGCTTTGATTAAATGAAATGTAAAGGGCTTGGGCTTTATTAATTTTTATGCCATGTCAAAACATTGAATAACTAAAAAAACAAAGCCCCGATGTAGAAACACCGGGACTTTTGGTTAAGGCTCTGATTAGTAGCTATTTTATGATGGTTGGTAGCTTTGCTACCGTATCAATCTATTTTTAATGTTACAAATATAATAGAATGAATTAATATTTCGCATACCATGAACTGGGTATTTTTTTCCCGGCTAGGGATGCACGTTTAGTTTGTCCATTTCTGACTTAACAAACTGCATTAATTGCTTTATGTAGTCGGGTGAAAAATTAAATACAAGACCTGCTGCGCTGTAGAGTTCAGGCAGTGTTTTGGTCCCTCCCAATTGTAATGACATCATATAGTTGTTAAGTGCTGCTGCTTTGTTTTGTCTGAATTGCATCCACAAACCAATAGCGCCTAACTGGGCAATTCCATATTCTATATAATATAAAGGAACTTCAAACAAATGCAGTTGTCTTTGCCAGCCATAAGTACGGTATTCCGTAAGACCTTCCCAGTCAATTACATTACTCGAAAACTCGTTTAAGATCTCCATCCACTTTTTCGCTCTTTCCTCAATAGTATGTGCGGGATTTTCGTATATCCAGTGCTGAAATTTGTCAATGGTGGCAATCCAGGGGAAAATAGAGATCACTCTTTCCATCTGGTGCTCTTTCGCCCGTATCAGGTCTTCTTCTTTATCAAAAAACACATCCCAGGCATCCATGCTGAACAATTCCATCGCCATACTGGCTACTTCAGCTATCTCCATAGGATACTCTTTAAAAGAGGTTAACTCCAATGGATGGGCGAGAAATGAGTGCACCGCATGGCCGCCTTCATGTACCATGGTGGTAACATCACTCATTTGGCCAGCCGCGTTCATAAATATAAAGGGCGCGCCTGTTTCGGCCAACGGACAATTATACCCGCCTGGTGCTTTACCCTTACGGCTTTCGAGATCGAGCCGTTTCATTTCAACCATTTTACGCAGGCAGTCTGCAAAAAACGGATGTACCCGGTCAAAGCATTTAATACTTTTTTCTAAAAGCTCATTGGCATTGCTAAAGGGGTTTAGTGGAGCAATACCTTCCGGTTCAGCTTCCGAATCCCAGGGGCGTAAGGAAGGAAGGTTCAGCTTTTTCTTTTTCCGTTCGTTAATTATGTTTACCAGTGGAAGCACATGCTGTTTTACCGCTTCATGAAACTGAAAACAATCTTCCTTGGTATAATCAAAACGGCCCAGTTCTTTAAATTTAAAATCCCGGTAATTATCGAAGCCGGCATTTTTAGCAACCTGGTTCCTTTTTTGGACTAACTGCGTGTACAGTTCGTTTAATTTCTCCTTATCCTGTATGCGTCTGTCGTTGATCTTGCGATAAACGCTTTCGCGCAAATTTCGGTCGTGACTTTCTAAAAATTTGGCAGCTTGCTGCAGAGTGTATTCCTTTCCGTTTACTTCCACCGTCATTTTACCGGAAATTGTGCCATACTGTTGTGCCAGAACAGCCAGCTCCGACTGCAGGGGAATATTTTCTTCGCGGAACAGCTCAATGCTTTTACGAACACTACGCAGGTAGGTAAAATATTTTTTCTGTTCAAGTTCAGATTCATACGGGCTTTCAACCAGTTTTTTATTCAGCTTATCGGCATAGGGCTGAATTTTAGGCTGTATTTCGGTTACAAAGAACACAAATGCTTGTTCCAACGCCTTGTTTTCGGTATCACAGGTCATTTTTATCTGGCGCCAGCAGGCATCTTCACTCACTACCGCTTCCAGCTCACTCATGTCGAGTAGCCATTTTTCCAGATCAGCCTTTGACTTTATAGGTCTGTCGAGCAGGTTTATAAAATAAGGTTCAAGAGTGTCCCAGGTTGTTACGGTAAAATTGTCCGGTAAAAAATGCCGGGGTATTTTTTTTATTTCTGCAGTATAATTCATTGGATCCCCTTTTTTAAATAAGAAAAGCTACAAACTTCAGGTGTAAAAACCAGAAGCCTGTAGCTTTAGTTTACTAAAGTTAATAATTTACTTCTTGGTTTTGTCTTTAGAAGAAGCGGCCTTCTTTTTAGCTGGCGTTTCTGTAGCGTCTGTCTCCTCTTTTTTGGCTTTAGGAGCTGCTTTTTTCTTTGGCGCCTCTTTTTTCTCTTCTTCGTCTGCTTCTTTTTCTTTTTTAGGAGCGGCTTTGGCCGTAGTGGCTTTCGTTTCTTTCTTGGCTGGCTCTTTTTCTTTCGCTTCTTTGGTTGCCTTTGCTTTTTCTTCTTTGGCCGGAGCTTTCTCTTCTACCACAACCTCTGCTTCAGCTACAGGTTCTTCCTCAGCTTCAGGCTCTCTTAACTTAATCTCAATTTCATTTGATTTCAGTACGCCGAACCATTTTACCATCTTCTTCATATCGCTGGAGTATACGCGGTCAAAATCCAGATCGGGGTATACTTTTTCGAAATATTTTTTAACGG
>DASUVL010000332.1:0-4072 GCA_036379015.1 Niastella sp. | reverse complement strand
GTGGAATGCCAGAAAGCCCGTACACAGGGCGAAAACCGCGAAATGGCGCTGCAAATGCTTAAGAGCCGGTTATATGAAGAAGAGCTGCGCCGGCGCGAAGCATTGAAGAATGCCACCAATGCCTCCAAAAAGAAAATAGAGTGGGGAAGCCAGATCCGCAGCTATGTGTTCCATCCTTATAAAATGATCAAGGACCATCGTACCGATTTTGAGGTAGGGAACGTGCAACCTGTAATGGATGGTGAACTGGATGGTTTTATCAAGGCTTATTTGATGATGGAGAAAGAGATGAGTTGATAAAAGTTTGTGGTTTATGGTTTGTTGTTTGTGGTTATCGTTGAATTTCGTGAAGACTGATTAGTAATAACCTGATAAATATAAAGGGTGTACTCCTAATGGCGGGGTACACCCTTTTTGTTATTATGTCTTCTGGCATGTAAAGCTTTCTGAATTATTTGCGATCATTTCAACCCGCGGCAGCAACCATAAACTACAAACTACAAACTACAAACCATAAACAAAAAAGCAAAGGTGCGCCAGCGGCGCACCTTTGCTTTTTTGAGTGTATCTCAGCGCACTGAGAACCCAGAAACTCAATCACTGAGAACTCAGAACAAGTGATTTTGCCTGCAGTTTCATAGCGCTAACTATGTCTGCAGGCAAAATATGAATACACCAATTAATATTGCCAGAGTAAGGGGAACCAATCCGGCATTACTCGTGTTTATACTTCATTGATTACCTCATCGCAGTATCGTTGCTGAGGCCTTGTGCATATAAAGAACCGGGTAATACGTTCCATATCAAAGATACCATGCGGCGACGTTTGTCATCAGCCTTATAGTCTCTTACTCTGTCTGGGTAAGGTAATTCCTCACCTTTACCCATCCATTTGATGTCGTAATTTATGAGTTTAGGATTGGGAATAAGTCCCTCGTTTATTTTGATAAGGTCAACCAGAAGGTTGGCAATAGATTTTGCTCTAAGTTCTGATAGTTTAACATTCAGCTCCTGGCGGGTAGGGTTGTTTGTTTTCATCTTGGCGAGCAGCGGCGAATACAAAGGAGATTCCTTCGCGATCGGCGTTTCGTCAGAGAAACCATAACATACGATTACTGCCACGAACCTTTGTCGGGGGTGATCACCAAAGAACTTGATGATACGCTGTACAATCGGCTCGATTGATTTTTTAGCCTCATCCTGTTTTTCAGGAGGAATACCAAACATCCCGGCTGGGAAGAAGGTGGCTGTTTCAAATGAAGAGAAAGTTGAAATGTCATAAAGGTCGTTCAACGATTTCAGATCGGTCAACGCACTTTGAATGATTACGTTTGTGCGTTCAGCAAACTGAAGGATCTCTTCTTTGGTACCGGTTTTCTCCAATTGAACCGCAACGGCGAGCTGGGTGTCGATCTTTCTCTCGGCGTCTTTTAGGTTCTTGATGATCTCCTTACCAATGGCGGGATCCACTTCATAATTTTTCACTTTTTCAACGGTCAACGCGATGGCGCGCTGAGCTTCTTTCTTGACTAACTCAAGAGTTTCTTGTGTGGTTTTCGTCAGGCTTTGGACTTGTTTACTGGGGCCGCAAGATGGTAACCCCAACGCCAGTCCTGTTACTACCATGATTAATAGGCTACGAAGCATAAGAGTAAAGGTTTTTTAATAAGCAGGACCAAAAGTGACCTGCTCTTTTGGTTTACTAATTGGCTTTTTCGGATTGGTCCTTAAATGGATACTGGAAGTATCTATCTGACTTTTAACGGCAGATGCGCGAATATATTCTCTTTCTTTAACATTTTTTTCCTTTTTTGTGCTCGCGGCCGGCTCAGAATATGCGTAAGAACTGTACGAATTGTAAGATTTACTATTCTCTTTTTTCGGAGCTTCTTCTTTCACGATTTCAGTAACAACTGGAGGCTCAGGTATTTGCGAACTCACTGTTTTATTGTTCTTCGCAGCCTTCGTAATTTCCGGATCTATATCGGTCACCGGCGTCCATGATATAGACGTAATATTCGCAGATGATGGTAATTTTACCTTTAGTAGTTTTTCGATCGACTCATTTATCTCATTAATGTTGTCGTCTTTTATGAAGGCGTAGGACTTTATCCCCATTTCATTGAACCATTTACTCCAGATGGTGGTAAGCAGGTTGTATTCCCCGGTCCAATCATCTTTAGGATTTAATTCCAGCACCACCACTTTTAAGTTGGGGAACCTTTTATTAACCGGCAACAAACCATAATCGCCTTCTTTAAAGCGGCTGTTCCAATCGGGCGCCTTTTTCAGGTTGTTGATGATCTGGGCGCATGACGTGTACCGGTTATTGCGGGAAGCGCGGCCTTGCAGGCTTTCAAAATCCATATACCCGTCTGTGACAATAAAAAGGGTATTCTGGGCATCTTTTTCCAGATCGTCCTGCAGATCTTCATTAAAGTACTTCCAGATGTCCGCACCTGCGTACGAAGTACTGTTATTACTGATCACCGCTTTTTTATAGATCTGCGGCAGCAGGGTGTTAAAGTTCTTCTCCGTTTCTTCCAGCATCTTGGCCTTTTGCTCGGGCTGTGCCGATGCTAAAGTAAGCCTAAGATTACCGGCCAGGTCATACACATCGCCGGAGGTAGTTCGTTGGGGAGCTACCATCAGCTTTAGTTTGTCGTTAACGGTAAAATATAACCTGGTGGGATCTTTTGCATTCAGCTTTGATTTGAAAGCGGCGTAGATCGATTGAACAACCTGGATGTCCTTTGGGACCTGTTGCTGGTTGTTGTACAAAATACGATCGCTTAAATCAAGCAATACAATATAATTGTCTTTGGGCGGTGCGGATCCGTCTTTTTTCGCATCCTTCACAGCCTCTTCGATTTCATTGCAACCTGCCAGTGACCAGGTGCACATGATGATAATGATCAGGTAACGTGCCATAACTCCAAGGATAAAGAAACCTATTAAAAAATTATTTGAAATAAGATTCCTGAAACTCTTTCAGTTCTTTAATATAGGCGTCTGTTTTTTCATTGATGATCTTGATCTGTTCTTCACCTTTTTCACGCCCATATAAAGTTGCCAGGTAACCGTTCCAGCCGTCTCTGAAATAGTTGATGTTCTTTTCAATGGCATCAACCGGCAGAACGAGTCGGTCTTTTTCCTTGCTCAGGTCTTCCGCTCTTTGGGTGATCTGTTGTAATTCCGTTTCGTACAGCATCCGTTTTTCTTCCAGTTGTAAGATCTCATCCTGTAAACGGTGTATACGTTTGTAACGCATTTTCAACTGATTGCGTTTGCCATATTCCATCTGCATTAAATAATATACAGAACTCCAGATGGCAAACACCCCAAAACCTAAAAATAGCACCAGGTAAAATCGCGAATCTGCGAATACTGGTACTATCAGCGTTTTAAATTCATCCCGATTCAGCTTGATCAAAATCTCATTCACTGCGGTATGAACCTGTAAAGCAAGTAAAATGTCGCCAATAAAAACCAGGCTTAACAATCCCCATACAACTTTCTTGTATTTCATGCCTCTTTCTGAGAACAAATGAATAGATGTTCCCAAGGCAAAGAAAATAGTGGGGAATACGATCAGGGGGGGGTAATTAATGATAAGATAGACCAGTCTTCGAAGGCTGGGTAACAATTGTATGTTTAGCCTTCCTTCCTGGAAAAGGGTCATTGGATCTACACCATTCAACGCAAAATCAGCAACACTCATGTAAAAGTATAACAAGTAAAACGAAAGTGCAACTAAAAGGAACAATAAAAATAAAAAAGTACCCCAACTGAAGCTGTTATACTGAGCCTGCTGGTTAACCGAACGGGGAGAATTTATCTCATCTAATTGATTCTTAAGTAGATTGATCTCTGATTGTTTGGAGGGTACCAATCCTTTCGTAATATCCCGGCCGTTATGAATTTCATCGACTTTGCTCTTGACCTCGTAAAATTTCTCCAGCAATGCGTCAATTTGCTTCTGGATCCGGATGCGGGTTTCCTCGGTTTTGGGCAGTAAATGCATGGAATCCTGCTCAGACAGGATAGAACCGCTGCGCACTTTGTTCAGCAG
>DASUVL010000331.1:0-23313 GCA_036379015.1 Niastella sp. | reverse complement strand
AGCGCTTACAGGCAGCACTAAGGCTGTAAGGGTTTTAAAATGCATTTTTATTGTTGATATGCTAATTTGTTTTCTTGTTTTGCCACGAAACTCTAAAAAAATGGAAGGTTCTTTTTCAATATAGAAATCTTTTATAACCAGTAGTGTTAAGAATAAATAAATGTTGTATAAGTAAACAACTTTTATAAAAAAGATAGCTCCTGCAAATGCTATTGTTAGTATTATTAATTTGAGCCCACTTTTAGCAAAGCCCACTTTCCATTCATAATTAGTTGAGGAAATGAATCTATTTATGTTAAGCCTGGATCTGTTCTTAAATTTGAATCTTTCTGTGTTTATAAAAAGCATAAAACCAAAAAAGAGCAAAGGTGCGAATACTAATATTGGGTCGTTTAAAAAAAAAGCGATCAAAGCGAATAGCGTGTATATAATAAGATATTCTAATAAAATTATTTTTTTATAATTGTCTGCATATGCAATCTGGCAAAATTGTAAATCTTTTCTATCAAAATGCAAAAGACATAAAACAATTATCCCACCGAGTGATTGGCTCACTTGAAAAAAAAGAATACTTAATACTATGCCTCCTAATATTGTTAAAATGATATTCGGTCCTTTAAAAAGAATTAAGAATAATTTGCCCCTACTTTTTAACTGCTCATTTAAGTTCATAGATTTATTCTATAAAAATTTGAAAATAAAAGGGGCTACCTTTAATTCTATGATAGCCCCCTATAGTACAATTAAGATGCACTGAGTGGCTAACATAGTACGTTATCCACTGTGCCTCCTACTACTGCACCTGCTGGGTTAATGCAAAAAGCCGTGATAAAGGTTGCATGATTTTCATTTGGTTTTGAAAATAATATTTAACCCGGTAGAAATGTTTTGTTTAATAAAATTTAACATTTCACCTTGTGTTTGTCCGGTCCCTGAAATATGTTCCAATGCACGCTTATAGTTCAAAACTGCCCACTAATAGTTCAAAACTGCACACTTACTAACTGGTGCTTAATTGTATTAAAACAAACGCGATATGCCGCAGCAATATAAATGCAATATTATCACAGGTGTGTATTGCGTCTCTTACAACTGCACATACTGTGATGGTATATCCCATACATTCCAATAAAACAGTGACTTATTGCTGGCCTTGTAGAAGTACCAGAACGCAAACCGTGAAAAGTTCCTATGCTAGTAGCGCGGCAAAAAATATTTAATATCTTTATGCGAATTATTGCTGTTGAAGAATCTAATATATTCTATGAAAATATCAATACTTCTGACCTTATCGTTATGTATGTTGACAAGTTGTGTTCCTCCTGTCATGGAGTGTTTTTTGAATTTTTCCGACTATACAAAGACATATGAATTTGAGTTTTCTAAAGAAGAGCTTAAAAAAAGAATTATAGACACCTATTCATATGATGAAAGTCTTTTTTTTAAAAACCTTGGACGCACAGTTATTGAAGATGAAAATGTAAATAAAAAGTATAGGCCTAGTATTGGTATATGGCTCGACAAAAGTAATTGGGATAAATTCAAGTCAGAAATAAGAAGTAACTTATCTGATACATTGAACTTAATCATTGGAAAACATCAAAGCAGAAAGCAGATAGCGTTTCAGGCAATCATACAAGGTGACCATAACCATTCATCATTGTCGGTTCATGGGTTTAAATATAAGCGGCGGAAAGCATGTACCGGGGAAAGGGAGTATTATAATTTGAAACTTTCCGGGAAGATTGAAAGGAAATTTATCAACAAGCTGAATTACTTTGAAAAAGAATAAACCTTAGCTGATAAGCGCCTGCATTTCAAATTTACAAAATAAGCCAGGCCCTTGTAAAATAAAGCCTGGCTTAACCTGAATTAAATTGTAAGATAGTGAAGCTGGTATTTGATTAGATCCTTATAATGTAGCGCTTCTTTGAATGGTAACGTTTCTCGCGCGCATAACCGTATTTCCTCCTGGGCCAGGTGTACCTGATGAACCTTCCATCTGAAGGTCAATAATTAAATTAAGCGGTTCATTAACGAAGTTTTGACCAGTTTGTGTTGATACTCTCGTACCATCGATCCAGTATTCGATACTCACGTTACTGGTCGTGCCAATTCTTGTTAAATAGGCTGTGTAGGTATGCCAGTTAGCCGGGTTTGAAATCACGGTGCCAACACTTGACCACTGTCCATTTTGATTTTTGTAGGTGTTTGTCCAGTTTGTTGTGCTTCCTTTAAATTCCATAATGTCACTTTCCGGAGGCCACTGATTAGCTCCGTTTAACCAGAAAGCTGGCCAGGTACCTCTAACAGAAGGGCATTGGAACTCTCCGGAAACCCGCCACTTAGGCCATGCCGCGCTCACGTTAACCTGTTGTTTTGCATAACAGGTATAGGAAAAATAGTGGATGCTGGGCTTATCGCTAACGGTTCCAGGGTAAGCGGTAATAGTTAGCACCCCACCGGATGTGGTCATATTTTGCGTTCTCATCCGTGCCGATCCATTATGATCTATGGCACCCCATGGATAGAAATTGCTCCAGTAGGTACTGAAAGAATTAAATGAAGATGTGGGAAGGAGGGTTACCCAGCTTAGTTCTTCCTGGGCTGTTTCTCCGGTTTGTTGTTGCTCCTGTGCTGAATTGTTTGCTGCATCTTTCTTACATGATGAGCCAATCATAACAGAAAGAACAACAACAACAATTAAAGTTGTTTTTTTCATAATGGCATTTTGATATTAGTTAATTTGTAGCTTCCCTATAATATAATTTAATAGGCAAAGCAAATCTCAATTAATGTCTATTATAGGATCAGGTACATTTTCGTAAATTTTGAGGGACAAATTCTTTTTATCAGTTTTGCGGGCTCAATAATCTGGATGGTCTTAAAGCTCAATTTCCGGTTAGCTAATGCCCCCCGTTTTAACTCGGTTATAGATTCCGGTAAACGTGACTCCTGTATAACAGCTGCCTAACGGTAAGTCGAAGATTCATTCACACAGGATGGTGCAGGATGGTTCAGGATGATTTTAATGGCTAGATAAGATAACTTAGTTGTCTTTGTAACTTAAATATTCTAACCGCCATTATGAATCAAACGATTGCATTCAGGCGAAATGTGCTGCTCATTTCGCTACTCAACCTTTTTGCTATTTTTTCCTTTGCACAAAACAATTTTCCAGTAACCGGTAAAATATCAGACGATGCGGGTTCTCCTTTACAAGGTGTTACTGTACAGGTTAAGGGGGCCAAGATCGCAACCGTAACAGACGCGGCTGGAACATTCTCCATTAATGCGCCGTCAGGGAGTTCAGTGCTTGTGTTTAGTTCTGTTGGATTCACTTCCAAAGAAGTACAAATTGATAACAAAGGACAGGTGAATGTAACATTGAGCGCTGCCGATAATTCCATGGACCAGGTGGTGGTTATTGGTTATGGCGCCGTAAAGAAGCGTGATGTAACAGGCGCCGTTACCGGCATCAATGAAAAAGACATAAAGTCGCGACCCGTAGTTGATGCCTTGCAGGCGATGCAGGGAAAGGTAGCAGGGGTTGATATTGGCTCCACAGAACGCCCGGGCACGGTAGGAACCATTAATATCCGGGGCGTACGTTCGTTAACTGCGTCCAATTCGCCACTTTACGTTGTTGATGGAATTCCCCTGATGACCGGTGGCATTGAATACATAAACCCCAATGATATTGAGTCCATCGATGTGCTTAAAGATGCGTCTGCAACAGCCATTTATGGTTCCCGTGGCGCCAATGGGGTGGTGATCGTCACTACCAAACAAGGCAAGGCCGGTAAAACATCCTTGAGTTTGAACCTGTCTACCACAGCTGAAAAGCTGATAGACAGACAGGATATGTTCAATGCAGCTGATTATATAACTTTTCGCCGCTGGGCCCGTTATTATCAGAATCCTGCTACAAACCCCCGTGGTGATCAACCCAACATCGCTTATGATAGAACGATCTTCCTGGCCACCAGTGACCCATCGGCCTGGGCAAATATTGCAAAAGGCTGGGCTTCGGGAACATGGGACGGCTCACAGGTTCAAACAACCGACTGGCGGGGAATGGTAACCCAAACCGGCATAACGAAAAATTTGAATGTAAGCGTTAGTGGCGGTAGTGAAAAGGCAAAAATGTATGCTTCATTTGGCTTTTTGGGCAATACTGGTACACAAAAAGGGCAGAGTTATAAAAGGTATACTGCCAACATGAATGGCGACGTCAATGCAACCAAATGGTTCTCTTTCGGTGCTAACCTTACCGTTTCCTACAGTATACAGGAATTTGGACAATCCAAAACAGGCGCCACCACAGTGTCCTCGTCAAACAGCCTGTATGAATCTGCCAGGGCGCTGTTCCCTTATGCGGTACCCTATGATTCTAATGGAGTCAGGATCTTTAATCCGGGCGGTGATATAGCCTATAAAAATGTGGCGGAGGAGTGGACATTAAGTCAGGACCAAAGAACAACTCTTCGTGCTTTCGGTAGCTTATATGGGCAGGTTGACTTTGGCGCCATTCTTCCTGTTCTCAAGGATCTAAAATACCGGGTTAATTTTGGGCCCGACTTCTCCACCTACCGGGATGGCACCTACATCGACGCCAATTCTGTGATCAGTAGTGGCGCCAATTCTGCTTCGCTTAACAAGCAGCAAACGTTCTCCTATACCCTTGATCATTTGATCTATTATAATAAAAGCTTTGGACAACATGACATCGGCCTTACTTTATTAGGCAGCCAGACCAAATTTACAAGGGACAGTAGTTATATCGCTGCAAATGGTATTGCTTTTGGAAGTCAAAAATGGAATGCGTTGTCAAAAAACTATATACCCGCAGCCAATTTAACCGGGTATGCGGGAGGCCTTATCGAGAGTCGATTGCAGTCTTTGATGGCTCGCATCAATTACAGCCTTAACGACAAGTATTTGCTTACTGTTTCTGCCCGGCGCGATGGCGCCTCTATGCTTGCTGAAGGTCATAAATACTCCTGGTTCCCTTCTATGGCGCTGGCCTGGAAGGTTAACAATGAAGATTTTATGAGAAATGCAACCTGGGTAAATGACTTCAAATTGCGGTTTGGGGTAGGGGTTACCGGAAACTCTGCCATCAATCCATATGCAACCCAGGGAGCTACTATCCCGCTCTTTTACCCTTTTTCAGCAGCAGCTACAGCAATAACGCCCGGCACAGTTCCCCCGGCCACTTTTGCCAACGCGTCAGTGGGCTGGGAAAAAACTACCCAATATAATCTGGGTATTGATTTCTCCGTGCTGAACAGAAGAATATCAGGTAGCCTCGACGTTTATAGATCAAAGACCACCGACCTGTTAATGCAAATGTCTGTTCCCTCTGTTAACGGATTTACAAACACCTATTCAAATGTTGGCGAAACTTCCAATAAGGGATTCGATCTGAGTTTAACAACGGTAAATATCAGCACCAGGGACCTTAGTTGGACAACAAATACCAGTATCTCCTGGCAAAAAGATAAGATCACTACATTGGCAAATGGAAAACAGGACGATATCAATAACAACTGGTTTATAGATCAGCCTATAGGGATGATCTACGGGTACCAAAGTGCAGGTCTCTGGCATATTGAAGATTCAGCCACTTACAAGGCGTATAATACCAAAGGAAAAACCAATTTTTCACCTGGCAATGCACGACCGGCTGATATTAATGGCGATACCCTTATTGATGCAAACCGTGACCGGGTGCTCATTGGCAATTCAAGACCAAGATGGATAGTGGGTATGACCAATACAGTTACATACAAAAACTTTGAATTTTCCATCTTCCTGTATGGCCGTTTGAAATACCTGTATAACACGGGTGGCGAATCGGAAACTGCACGCGGGGTTCAGCGCACGATCAATTATTATAATGAGAACAATATGAACGCTGAATACCAGAAACCTTTCTATTCTGAGGGAAGCGGCGATCCATACTATGTAGTGATGGGTTATAAAAATGCTTCGTTTATCAAGATCCGTACTATATCGTTGGGGTACAGCCTGGACGGTAAAAAGTTGAAAATGCCTGCTATCTCTAATTTAAAAGCATATGTACAGGTGGTGAACCCCGGTATGCTGTTTTCGAAGATCGACTGGCTGGATATGGATGTAGTTACTCCTACATATAACAGAGGGATCACCTTTGGCATAAACGCATCATTTTAACCGCAACGATTAATGATAAAAAATAAGAAAATGAACGCTATAAAATTAATTTTCAATATATCCCTTTTGTCGGGTTTGATGGTGATGGCATCCTGCAAAAAAGAATTTCTGAAAGAGGAATTGACCACCGATAGAAATATGGAATTTTTTAAAACAGATGCGGGTATTCTGTCATTGGCCACAGGCACGTATTACCAGGTGTTCGCTTTGCCATATAGTGCAGAGTGGGCCTATTGTACTACCAATTACGGTGTAGATGAGTTTAGTGTAGGTGGTGATCCTTCCAATGGCTCATGGAACAACTATGATGCAGGTTACAAGTCTATAGTTACCATCAATAACGGCAATACGCAAACTGCCAGTGTTCAGTGGGATACGTTGTACACAGGCATAGGCGATGCGAATCTGCTGATCCAAAATGCGATCGCCAGCACTTCTACTGCAGATGCCATTAAAAAAGTGGCTTTAGGCGAAGGTTATTTTTTTAGAGCTTACTGCTATCTGCGGCTGGTTTCTCAATATGGGGCAGTGCCGCTTAAGACAGAACCCAGTACAAAAATCGAATACGAATTTACCAGGGCAACGCCTTCAGCAATTTGCAATCAGATCATTGCTGATTTTAAACAGGCTTATAATCTTTTACCAAATACAGCTTCGCCTGCAAAGATCACAAAAGATGCAGCTGCGCACTATTTGGCAAAAGCATACCTGTTCCGCGCCAGTGAGATCAATGATTCATGGAATTCAGCCACCAAGGCTGCCGACCTGGCCGCTATTGTACCTTTGTGTGATGAAGTTATTTCCCGCCATCCACTGACTGCTAATTTCGCAGACCTCTGGAAATATACCGGCTCCGATGCTTTAAACGAAAAACTACCCGAACTGATCCTTTCTGCCCAGTTCACTGCCGACGTTTCTACGAACGGATCAAATACACAACACCTGTATTGGGGGGGCCGTTATGACGATATATCACAGATGCAACGCGATGTTACTGGTGACAGACCATTTAGCCGTTTGCGCACCAATTACTATATGTTTCGGATATATGATCAGGTAAATGACTCCAGGTTCTGGAAAAGCTTTAGAACAAAAAGCAGGTTGAACAAGTCTGCGGGCAATTATTATGTCAACGGCGATCTGGGTATCATGTATGTTATCAATCAGCCCGGCGATAATCGCTTTACCCGTTTCAAAGTGAATGATTCGGTTGTTTATTCCAAAACAAACAAAACAATTCCGAACGTGTATGTTGCCTATCCCGTAGGAGTAACTGCTGATGGCGCTTTGCTGGCCGACGTGCGGTTTCCTTCTTTAAGCAAGCATATGGATGGTTCAAGGATAGCATTAAACGAAACCAGGGGATTGCGGGATATGAACCTTGCCCGGTCTGCAGAAACTTATTTAATGGCAGCAGAAGCCAGGATCAGGTTGGCAAAATTGGGCACTGGCGCTTATACCGATGCATTGCAATATATTAATCCAGTTCGGGCCCGCGCCCAATTCGTAAGTGGCGAAGACCGCGCCGCCTATTATGATGGGGGTGGAGCGCAAGGCACATCTGGTCAAAGCCCCACTATCAACTCCTTTATGACAGAAAACTCCTATTATGAATCTAATAATATCCCGGTTACCACGGCACCATCAAGCTCCCTGGCTATTACAAACATTAATTCATTTCCCGCCGGTGATGAATATGTTATCTCGAGGTTGGGAGTAAGTGGTGATTATGACAGAATGCTGGCGCTTATATTGAATGAGCGTTCACGGGAACTGGCCGGTGAGTACAAACGCTGGGAAGATCTTTCAAGAACAAAAACATTGGTTTCAAGGGTAAAAGCATTTAATGTCCAGGCGGCGTCTAATATCAGGGACTTCCATGTTCTGCGGCCTATTCCACAAACTTACCTCGATGGCATACAACAGAATGGTAAGGCTTTGTCGGCAGATGAAAAACAATCGCAGCAGAACGCTGGCTTTTGATTGTTGTGTAAAGTAATTTTGAAAAAGACCGTCCGTTCCGACATGTCGGGACAGACGGTCTTTTCTCCTTAACTCCTCGCCAATAAGGCTATAAAGTTACCGCTTGTGTACCGCCCTCATCTATCTTGTATTTAATTGTTTTGCTACCCTGGGTTATGGTAATATTTAATTTCCCCTTGTCCAGCCTCGATATTTTGAGATCGAACACATGACCGAACGAGTGGATATTATTTAATGCCATTTCATTCCAGTCCTTTGGCAGCCGTGGCGTGCAATTAAAGCTGTTGAAACCAGTTGGCAGCATACCAAACAGCCCTTCTATAAATATCCTGCAATAAAGGCCGCCCTCGGCCGACAAATGCCTTTGGTTACCCTCGGGATAGGCTTCTACCGGATATGGCACATGCTCGCCCAACAGTCGCCTGCGCGAATAATAACGCAGATAGTCCATGGCTCTTTCTGTTTCACCTGCCTGCAATACACCACGAAGTGCATACAGGGTCGACCGGTCCCAAAAAGTTTCTTTTCCCGCCTCGGTAGCCAATCCGTCGGCTGTCCATAACCTGGGCGAAAACAGGGCGTCGATCGTTCCCTTGCTCCGTTCTAAAATGCCCATGGTAAGGGGCACGCACATCCAGGCACGCAAAACATCATTGGTTTCGTAATATTTATACGCTTCAAACCCTTCTACGTTACCACCAAAATATTTTTCGATATTAGTTTTAAGCGTAGCTGCTTGTTTTAAATACGAATCTAATTGTGATTTAGGCTGATGCAGTTGTTTACCAAGATCAGCCGCAGATCTCAATGCGGCATAATAAAGACTGCTTGTTGCCAGGTTGGCTTTGCCCGATGGAAAGCGCCCTTCCAGTTCATCATGATCTGAAGTAACAACACCCTGGTCATTTAATTTCCTTCGACTGTATTCAAGACTCCAGGTGATGAGCGGCCACAATGCTTTTGCAGAATCAGGATTACCATAGGCCAGTGCGAAACGGGAAGCACCATAAGCGAGCATGGCCATGTCGCCTCTGTCGCCGGCGCCTTGCCATACGGCATCTCCTTCTGCAACTATGGAACTGGGTATGGGACGGTATTCGGGGTTCATATACCTGGCAAACAAACGGTAACAGGCCATGGCTGAGAGGGTGCCAATACTATCGCCCAGGAATGCAAAGAAAGGGCACACATATTCGGCCTGGTCATTTGCCCACACAGCCGCATAATAAGCAAGGCCGCCGGGGCCATGGAGATAGCCAACCTTGGTTTTGTAAATACTTTCCGTTCCCCTGATCTTGGCAAATGAAAACTCCGTATTCAATATGGTATCCGGTGTTTGTAATTGCAATGGTGATAAAATAGTGTTGATACGATTTTTACGCGCGCTTTCTTCTGCATCTGCATCAACGGTAATAGACTGAGCGGGAAAATCTGTTGCCCGGTAACAAACGGCAAAACTGGTATGCTCACCCGGTTGCACTATCCGGCTGCCATCGCCTACGGATGCCATTATGATCGTGTGCGGCCCAACTTTACTTTGAATGCTATCCGTTCTTACCTCACGCTTCAGGTATTCCATGGAAATGGTAAGCGGTTTATCGGTCGTATTGGTGAAATCAAATTTTTCAATGACCATAGGTTTATCCACGGAAGGAAAAATACGCCGTTCAATTTTTACCAGCGCAGGATTGCCCGTTATCGCATCAATCTGCATAATACCTTTATGGCTGATGCTTTTGATGTTATAGGAAAGGTTGCCCGTTTTTTTTCCGATGGCCAGGTCCATTTTTAACTGCCGGTTATTAATAAAGAACCGGGGCAGCTCGTTGTCCAGGAAAGTATAATCAATGTGGCTTCGGGTAACGTCGGGCAACATCCTGAATGTGGGGAAGACCACCGTTCGCAAAACAGAAGATCTGCCTGCACTATCTAATCCATACTGAACCCACACAGATACTTTTTCTCCCGACATTTCAATATGATCTGTATGCGGCAACCGACCATTTATTGTCCATTTGATACTTCCATCAGGCTGAATAGCCCAACGGTCTGTTTGCTGAGGTAAGGCATGCTGTTGGGCAAAAAGCAGGGATGGCAACAGAAAAGCTAAAAAGCTTATAAGTATTTTGTTAATCGTTAGTTTCATGTAATATCAATTATGATGTTTAATAGTAGCTGTACCCCGGTACCCGGTGTTCTATTTCACTGATTGCCCGGGAAAATTATAATCATATTTCCAGGTGTCGCTCATATTCGGATACTGTCGTTTGCATTCCAGGTATTCGTTCATCATCCTGCGCATGGTGGGGTTAAGCGTTTGCAGGTATTCAGGCGTTAACAGACTGGAGTTGAGCAGGTAGAAATGCCAGGTAGGAGGATGAGCCGCACTATGGTAGCCCATATGCAGGGTGCGCCTTGGCACTTCCATCGTTTTCGTATATCCCCTGTGGATCAAATTATTATTATATATCACCGCCTGCCCGGCCTTTAAACGCACGGGCATACCGCCAGGCATTTCCACGCCAACCGGGGCATAGTGTTTCGAGCCCTGGAATGCTTCATTTTCTTCCGGTGTGTTGGGCCGGTTATGGCTGCGGGGCACAATCCAAAGTGAATTTTCATCTACCAATGGCAAATTGATCTGTACGCTGTTATGAAACCGCTCTTTGGAAAACATCCAGTCTGCTATCTCTTCCTGCGGGATCTGGATGATATCGCGATGCCAGCCGAGGGAATAAGAGGTACCTGCATTGGCTGCCAGGATCGATGCGTTGTTGATGATCAGGTTGGGCCCTATAATCTCTTCCACCACTTTTAATATAACCGGGTTATAAAAGGCGTGGTGAATAGACTCGGTTCCGGTCTTTGTCAATAAATGAAAATAATACTGCCGGGCTTCCTGGCCGAACGAGGCTATTTCATCACCCAGGTGCTGGAAAGAAGAACTGCGGACCCGCTTGTCGGTCGCTTCAATTTTGGGGCTAAGCAAATCGTCCATAATACCCCTGAAGTGATCAATTTCCTGTTGCGTTAAGACATCAACTATCACATACCCCTCTTTTTCGAAGGATTCTTTTAAACTTTTCATATGGCTTTTTCTATTTAGATTATCTCAATTCATTACCAGGTTTTGGCTGTTCAATATAAAACGATGTATACTGTTGATTATAATTAACTTATGAAGTTTTCCGCCAAAATAGTGTACGTTAACTATTTGGCAATACTATATGCTTTATTTTGTACTTCCAAATATTTTTATATTAAAAATGTATATTGCTTCCCTTGAAAATGGGCTCAAATAAAAACATCGGAATTAAAGAAATTGCAGAACGGGCTAATGTATCCATCGGTCCTGTTGATAAGGTATTGCATAACCGGGGTGGCGTTTCCAAGGCAACCCGCGAACGTATTTTGCAGGCGATTAAAGATCTGGGGTATACCCCAAACATCCTGGCCAGCCGGTTAAAGTCATCGAGAGATTATACGATCGCTGTTTTAATTCCTGAAGCCACCGATATGATCCCTTTTTGGTTGGCCCATAACACCGGGTTTGAGGAGGCACTGAAAGACGTTTCGCCCTTTGGGATCAACATCAGCATACTGACGTTTGAGCAAAACAACGAAGCTTCTTTTAAGTTACGTGTAGACGAGGTGATCAATGATGGTTATGACGGCATTTTTATGGTACCGATATTTTATGATGAAACCATAAGGCTACTGCAACATTATAAGGATTTAAATGTACCGGTCATCTTCTTTGACAGTAATATTCCCGGGTTATCTAACCTTAGCTTTATAGGAAACAATTCGAAAGACAGCGGGTACCTGGCTGCTAACTTATTGGATTATACGATTTCAAAAAAGGCAGACATACTAATTGCTTCCATAGAAAGGGAAGAGGATAACCACATCCAGTTTTCCGCGAGGGAGGAGGGGTTTTTAACTTACTTTGAAAATGCCGGCAGAAAAATATTAAGATTCACCGATAATACCGGAAATGAGCAAGTGATCAGCAAAGGTATTTCGGCCATTTTCAGCGATAACCCGCATTTGGAAGGAATATTTGTCGTCAATGGGATCGATATGATTGCATCCGCGGTTACTCCCGCGCAAAAATCCAGTTACCGGATGATTGGTTATGATCTTATCGATAAAAATATTCAATTGTTAAAGCATGGAGCCATCGATTTCCTCATCAGCCAGCAACCCCAAAAGCAGGCATACCAGGGAATCAAATTGTTTTATGACCATTTAATATTGAAAAAACCAATAGCGCCTTCTTATTTCCTACCGCTTGATATACTCATGAAAACCAATATCGATTATTACCGGTTCCTGTAATTGTCAGCTGGCGAACCCGGAACTACTACATCTTTACATGAAAAAAGACCATCCGCCAGTTGACGAACGGTCTTTTTTCCTTAACTCCTTTTATAGATCTTTCTTTTGAAGGAATTTTTTGAACGATACGAATATGGCCATCAAAACCATTAATAAGGTTATAATGCCTGCAACCTGTGCAATGGCCTGTCCATTATAATAAGAAGCAGGGTGGAACGCAAACCTGATCCGGTGTTGCCCCGCAGGAACAGACAAGCCCCGTAAAACATAATTGGTTCTAATGATCGGAACTTCTGTATTATCTATATATGCTTTCCAGCCCTTCTCATAAAATATTTCACTGAATACGGCAAAACGCGGTCCTGTTGCATTTGATCCGTATACAATCTCATCATTTTTATTTTCTATTAATGTAATAGTATCGGAGCTGTTTTGTGAGGAGTCATAATGCAATAAGTTTTTATCCTTTCCAAAAACAATGGCGCTTTTCTTAGGGTTTAATGAATGTAAAGCATTCATAACAGCTTCCGGGCTATTGGCAAACTGAACAGATTGAACAAACCAGGCAACACCCAATGCCTCATTATTAGTAGCTATAATATCTTTTCCTGTTGAGTCTTTGTCAATAATGTATTTGGTGTTCAGCATATTGATTGCGGTAGAACAATCCGGGTATTTGTATAACTGGCGCTCAATAAGATCCTGGTAAATGCTCAATTTTGCGGGGTGATAGCCGCCAATTGATTTATGAAAGTATCCGCTCATAGCACTTGCATTAAAAGCGCTACGCACACCATTGCGAAGGTCTAAAACCCGGTAATCAGTTTTGTCCTGCATAATTGTTTGATCAGCGGGGGAGGGGGTAAAGTTTGTTTGTTGGTAATCAGCTTCATCCAGGTAGTTATCCTTATTCAGATATTTTACATCAATGGCCATTACATCTATAAACGCCAGGCATCCAATACCTGCAAGCGCCAATCCCGCTTTTATTTTACCTTTTATAAACAAGCCTGTCAATACAGCAACTGCCGTTATAAATAAGAACGAACGGATCAAACTTCCTCCAAAAAGATCTTTTCTATCTGCTTTTAAAGCAGTAAAAAAGTTGATGATATACTCTTTGACGGCATCGGGAGCAGCTTTAGCCCTACTTAAAATATTTTTATCTTCTATAGTAGTATAATCTGCATAAAAATAAAACAGAAGCAACATTAACAATAAGCTGCCTGTAAACAGTATAGTTTTTTTGTAGTTGTCCCATACCGCTGTTTTGTTGTTTGTAAAGAGAATGGTTTGCAATGCCAATACTGCCATGAGGCAAAAAAGAAAGGTTGGCACAATAATGATCATGCTCGGCGCTCTGAATTTATTGTATAGTGGCAGATGGTCAAATAAAAAGCCATTAAAGCTTTCAAAATAACCTCCCCAACTCATAAGAATGGCGAGCCCGCTTGCTGCTAATATCCACCATTTATGCTCATTCTTTGGTAATAAAAATCCAAACAAAGCCAAAAAGCAAATGATAGCTCCAACGTAAGGGGGACCAGCAGTATCTCCAATACCACCCCAATAAAATTGTAAGTATTGTTGCAGTTGCTGACCTAATGCCGGTGGCATTTGACGTAATTCTTCTATAGCCTTTGAATGCGCTTCATCAACTTCAGGTCCATCACTGCCGCCATAAACCTTAGGCACCAACATGACAAATGCTTCAGTAGGGTACATGCTGTAAGAAAATGCGTATTCTTTTGTTACCCCTCCGGCAGCAGCTGTACTTTTGTCTGCCAGTTCTGATCCTCCTCTAATGGTGGTTTTGGACGACTCATAAGTAGTAAGCAGTGTAATGGCGTTGCTTAACGTTCCTAATATCCCGCATAGTAGGGCTATACTGACCGCCATGAACAGATGTTTGAAATCCTTTTCCCTGACCCACTTTACTATATAGGCAACAGTCATAACAGTGGCTATGATCAGCATATAATAAATAACCTGTACGTGATTAATGCCTACTAACAGCGCCGTAAATATAGCCGTGAGTGCAGCTCCCCAAAGGTATTTTTTATTATAAATGAGTATCAGCGATGCTATAAAAGCAGGCATGAGCGCTATGGACATCATTTTTGTATCGTGCCCTACTGAAATTATTATCGGATTGTAAGTAGAATAAGCATAAGCAAGACCACCTATCAGGCCTATATAAGGATTGATCCGTAAAATTTGGGTAAGAAAATAAAAACAGATACTGGCCAAAAAAAAGAAACTGATGGGCTTGGGCAGGAACAAAGTAAAAATATGATAAAACCAATTGGGCGTAACAATAATATCAGAATCTATAGCAATTTGATAGGCTGGCATGCCGCTGAATAAATTGTTTGTCCATAATGGAAATCGGCCATATTTTTCTTTAAACTCAAACGACCCCTGGGCCATTCCTTTCCAATGGATATTATCAGATTGCTGTAATACCTGATTGTCTAAAACAGGTCGGCAATAAAGGGTAGCAACGATCAGAAAAGTAGTTACCGCAATAAAATGAGGAAAAAGCTTGCTTAAAAGTTCTTTATTCATAGATCGGTTTATGCTGAGCGATACTTATTAATTCATTTAAACAAATAAAAGGAAAAATTGGCCAAGTACCGCTTTTTTCCGTGACCGTGTGTAGACTCACGAGCCACTGGAATGATTCCTTATTATTGATAAAATGATGGTAAAAAATATGCGCAATCAGATAACGGTTAGTAAGAACGCCTGGATTTTATGATCAAATTATTGGCAACCTGGAGTTACATTTAAATTGTATTACAGCTTAATAATCAATTAATTAAATAAATGCTATTATAAGTCGTTCAGGTAAAATGGATCAAAAAAGATCATTGAAATTTAACGTCGCATTCAATAAAATCAAATTCATAACGTTTATCGATTTCTTGAATCTGTTGTTTGTTTATGAAAAAGTTATCCTGATGAAAACCGTTATGTTTAGACTACTTACCAATCATGGACACTTATTCCATGGTCGCAAGCCTCCTCACTCCGCAAAATGGCAAAGCAGGAAACCTCCCAAGTGAACAGCCAATTGATCTTTAAGAATACCTGAATTTTTACTTCCCTAAAACTTTAAACCAAAAGAAAAAATGAGCAATCAAAAAATTTCAAACGCACCCATGATCTTAGGCATCATCGGCGGCATATTAGGACTTCCAGCCGCTGTTTGTTCCGGTGCCTGTGCAGCAGGAATGTCAACGCTTGCTGAAGGTGCAACAGAACAAACTTCAAGCAATGCCGGAAATACATTTTTGTGGATCGGTTTAATTTCAGCTATACTCGGGCTTGTAAGTTCTTTTCTTTACAAGAAAAACACAAAAACCTGGGGTGGTTTGATGTTATTGGCAGGCATTTTATCTGCAGTTACCCTGGTAACTTTTAATGTGCTGTCATTAGTGGTATGTATCTTATTCCTCATTGGCGGTGTTATTGCATTGACACAAAAAAAGCCAGTTTTAGTAACTGAATAAAAATAAGTGGGGCATTGCCCCACCTTTTTTTTGCTACGATATTTTCATATTAACCAGGGTTCTTTTATTCCAACGTACAATCTTTTTGTAGGAATTGGAATTGCGTTGGCTATGCTTTATTTGCAATATCAACCATTATTTAAACTAAAGAATGACAACGAAAAATTTAAAATACATCTAAGTCTTTTAGTTTCGGTAATTGGTGGATTTGCCGGCGCATTTTTATTTGACGCTTACTCGCAAGGTATTACCCTCACGTTTGAAAATGTAAATAAGGTTGGCTTAACTTTCCTGGGCGGCTTATTGAGCGGTTTAACAATTTTGATGGTGAGCCTTAAATTGTTTTCACTACCCATATTAGAAACATTAAATATTTTATCCCTTCCTTTTTGTATAGGCCATTTCTTTGGCCGATTGGGTTGTTTTATGGCTGGTTGTTGTTTTGGTAGTAAAACAAGTTCCATTTTTGGCGTTGTTTTCCCTGTTGGCAGTTTACCTTATAATCATTATCACGAACTCGTTAAAATACATCCAACTCAATTGTATGAAAGCGTTTTTGTGCTTGCAGTGTTTGTGTTTCTAACTAAATCAAAGTATAAGCCCCCCTTTTATTTCTACATTATAGCTTATTCTATTTTCAGGTTTTTAGTTGAATATATCAGGTCAGACGACCGTGGCATAATTTTCAGTCAAAATATGCTGACTCCATCACAAATGATATCTGTTTTAACTGCCATAGTTTCCACCGGGCTCATTTTTACAAACAAACTTTCACAACGAACAAGTTCGGAATAGGGGAGCTTTTGGAGGTAAGCAAATTTTTTTGCAAGACCCTTCCGGTAACCTGGTTGAATTGTTCCAATATTCCCAGGAATGATATATTTGCATGTATGCTTAGAAAAATCATTGCAACAGACGCCGCAAAGTCAACTGTATTGATCCGCCTTATGGTGGGAGCCGTCTTTATTTCTGAAGGCATACAGAAATTCCTGTTTGCAGAGAAAATAGGGGCGGGCCGCTTTGAAAAAATCGGGTTACCCAATCCTGCATTTTTAGGTCCCTTCGTTGGCAGTTTTGAAATCATATGTGGTTCATTGGTATTATTAGGTTTGCTAACCAGGCTAGCCGCTATTCCTTTAATCACCATTATGCTGGTTGCTATAGCTACTACTAAAGTACCACTGTTAACAGATAACGGTTTTTGGTCGATGCTGCATGAAAGCCGTACCGATTGGGCCATGCTTTTATGTAGCATTTTTTTATTAACCAAAGGTGGTGGCAAGTGGTCGCTCGACCGGGAAATAATGAACCAGAAATGGAAATAATCCTATTAACACTAGCGGCGACTATTGTAGCCATACTTACCTTCTTTTCAGGATTTGGTTTAGGCACTATTCTCACGCCTTTGTTTATGATTTTCTTTCCGGTTGATTTGGCAATAGCCCTGACCGGTATCGTACATTTCTTCAATAATATTTTCAAGTTGATTTTAGTGGCTAAAAAGGCCGACAAACAGGTGCTGGTCCGGTTCGGCATCCCTGCTGTGATAGCCGCATTTGCCGGCGCCTGGCTTTTACTGCAGATGAGTGATCTTAAACCACTTTTTTCTTATTCAATGGGCAGTAAAGTATTTGAGGTTTCACCGGTAAAATTTATCATTTCCATGCTGCTCATCTTTTTCGCACTTATGGACTTGCTGCCTTATTTCAACAGGCTGCAATTTGGCAGGGATAAATTATTTATTGGTGGCGCATTGAGTGGATTCTTTGGAGGACTATCAGGGAACCAGGGAGCTTTGCGTAGTGCTTTCTTAATTAAGGCAGGTTTATCAAAGGAAGCCTTTATCGGGACGGCGGTACTAATATCCACCTTTGTGGATTTTACAAGGCTTTCAGTGTATGCGACCCGGTTTACAAAAGCAGGCCTACATGAAAACCTGACTTTAGTTATTAGCGCCACGCTTGCCGCCATAGCAGGTTCCTATATCGGCAACAAACTCCTGAAAAAAGTCACGCTAAAATTTATACAGATCTTCGTGGCAATATTGCTGATCATTACCTCATTGGCATTAGGTGCGGGCCTTATTTAATATTTCACAATCCTGTTAATATTTTCCCTGAAAGTTTCACTTACAGGAATTTCAGTTGTGCCAATACAAACAAAGTCTCGTTTGATTATTGTGATCTTTGATATTGCCACAAGAAAAGATTTGTGCGTACGTATAAAGGTGCCAACAGGAAGTTTTGCCTCAATGGTCTTTAGCGACATGCGGGTTAGAACAGGAGAAGTCGTTGAGGAAAGAAATATTTTGATGTAATCTTTACAACTTTCTATGTAGTCGATATCAGCGGCAACGATCTTTACGAGCGTATATTCAACATTTACATAGAAATCGTAGTTTTTTACTGCTTCTGAATACATTGCGGAGTTCTTCATACGGAACAATTCCGCAGCCCGGTTACATGCTTTTAAGAACCGGTCAAAACTAAAAGGTTTTAAAATATAATCTGCCACCTGCAGATTGAAACTTTCTACGGCATATTTTTCATAAGCCGTCACCATAATGACCAGCGGTGGATGATCGAGCGATTGCAGAAACTGCAGGCCGTTTAGCCGGGGCATCTGGATGTCAAGGAAGATAAGGTCAATGGGTGATTGCTGCAATACCTCCAATGCTTCCAGCGCAGTTTTACAAGATTTTACCAGTTGCAAAAAAGGCACCTGACTGATATTGTCTTCCAATAGTTCACGAACCAGGGGTTCATCGTCAACAATAATACAGCGCATCATTGTAATAGTTTGAGTGTTAAATTAATATTGAACAGGTTTTCGTTCGCGTGTATGATCAGCTCATGCCTGCCTGGATACAGTAGTGTTAGTCTGGAGCGCACGTTACTCAACCCAATACCCGAACTTTCGTCTATGCTTGTATCTGTCTCCCGGTCAAATTTATTTTTTACCCGGAAAACAAGTACGCTCTCCCTGACGGTTAAGTGGATGTCTATAAAGGGCTGATCTATGTAACCTGTCCCATGCTTAAATGCATTCTCAACAAAAGGGATGAGGAGCATCGGTTCAATACTGTAGTTTGTTCCTTCAGGCGGTACCTCTAAGTTGAATGTGATCTTTACATCCCGTTCGAACCTTAATTTTTGCAACGAGATATAGCTTTCCAGATAGTCTACTTCCTGTTGCAGGGATATTTTTTTATCAGCATCATAAAGCATATAACGCATTAAGCCGGAAAGCATTAAAAGCGATGTTTCAAGATGGTCTGATTTTTTTCTTGCGAGAGAAACAAGGTTTGTAAATACGTTAAACAGGAAATGCGGGCTGATCTGAGAGCGGAGGAACTTTAGTTCCATTCCCAATTGCATGGCCTCGTTTTCTTTCTGCATTTTTTCTGCGCGGATCTTATCAACTGTTATGCTATAGAACACACTCACAATAAATATAAGGACAGAAGGAAAGAGTACGTGGGATCTTGCGTCTTGCAATGCGTCGGGAAACCACCAGGCAAGCATATAGAATTTTACCCAGTAGGAGAGAATAGTAAGTAAAACAACGGAGACAATATATAACCACCAGTAAGCCCTGTTAAGAAGCTTTGGATAAAGGAAAAGGGTATTCGCATAAAAAATGATCATATGGATAATACCTGACAATGTAAAGTAGAGCCCCGGATGCGGACCTATTTTGTATTGGTTGGAAGCACTGGAAATAAAATAAGGGAAAAAGAGCACGATACTCCATGCCAGTATATGGAGTATAATATTAAAATACCTGTATTTAACTATTTTCATCATTAGCAACATTTGAAGACGTTCCCTTCTCACCAATCTATGTCAAACCTTTTGCAATGAAAAGAAATCTAATTAAATAAAAGGAGAAGAATATGCCAGGCGGATAATTCTGGCTAAAAAAAGGACATTTCGGTAGACATTACGCCGATCGCCAGATTAAGTCCATATACTTAAGGACCAATCCGGGAACGTGTTTAGAAGGAAGCCGCCAGATCTTTTGACATCGTCGCAACATTTACCGCTGTTGTCTCTTTGTCACAAAAGCAGCGATTATCACCGTTAGTTTTGCATATCACTAAATACATTACATATGAATATGCAAAGTTTGCTTCAAATTGGCTTGTTACTGCAAATTACGCCCGGGCGGCTCTTTTCCATTGTGGCTGGCCTGGTGGGGCTTATCAGTGTGGTTATCGGTGGGATGGCCATGGCCCGTTCTGCCCGTCGTATCAGCTCGGGGCGACTCATGGGCATCGTGGCCCTGGTGATGGCGCTAATCTGTATAGTTCTCAGCGGACTGCATCTGGCTACCACCACCGGTGGATTCGGCACTGGCAAAGGGCGGGCAGGAGCCATTGTGGCCCTGGTGGTGGGGTTCATCGGCATGATGCTCGGTGGTATCGCTGTGACCCGCTCCCGGCGGATCGGCAGGCGTAGCAATACCGAAGTAATGGTCAGCACCAGGGAAAGAACATAAACCAGTAAATAACGCGTTGCATGGCACCAGGATGATCACTATTATCGCGTTGAGGTTCTATCGCATCCCTGCAACAGCAGCAATCCATGCATTTGCTTCATAATCCAGCGTGCTTAGGTTAATGGCGTCAGATTCTTCTGGTGTAACGGCATCGCCTTCCTTATTGGTGGCATGTACAGTAGATTTTATAACAGTACTGGCGAAATGATGGTTTTCGATCTTTGTGACTATCTCATCAATTTCATCGGTAGCCTGCTTGTTGATGCATACATGCGGAACATAAAACCAACCTACTTTTTTTCTTTCACCATTGATCAGTACCACCGGACAAATGGTTAATACGTTTACATGCATTACCTGGTGATCGCGGGTATAAGTCAGGTCTTCTTTAATAATATACTCAACAGCAGCAACATCTTTATAAGCTTTTATTGATTGAATGTCTTCATTCCGGTTCACGCAGCGGTCGTCGTTGTAAACAGTCATCGTTTTCTTGCTGGCCTGCGTGATCAGATAATTAAAAAATAAATTGTCTTTAAAAAGGAAGTCATTAGCCGCCTTATCCGCAGTAATGGATTTCCAGTGCCGTTGCAAGTAGCGCATCTGCTTCTCCTTCATTTCCTTTGACCGGGCAGCGATCAATCGTTCATTTTTTTGTTCTATGATAGCGGGATCAATTAAACGCCCGGTGCTATCCCATTCTTTAATGATCTGGAAAGAATAATCGTCTTCATATTTCCGCTGAGCACGCATAATGCCATTTGCATCCCAAACAGTCCAAACGCCATTTTTTTGATTGTTTTTAAACTGACCTTTTATTTTAAGGTGGCCGTTTTCGTACCAGGCGATAAGCTCACCATTCAGGAGTTCGTTAGTTGTCACATATTCGAAGTGTTTATTACCGTTGGCGTAGTATATTGCTTTCTTTTCATTAGCGAATAATACGGTAGCAAAAAGAAGACTCGAAATAAAGAGCATGTTTTTTTTCATATGAAAGGCTTTAGGTGTTAATAAATCTACAAAAATGCTGCAGTTATTTCTAGAGCACATTTGGGATTTGATTTATTTTAACATTTGAAGGCTATAGGATAAGATGTATATATTACTCAATTTTCTTATCCGGCAGGGCTGCCGAATGTGGTTGCCAGGTAGAGGCGGAGATAACGCTTCCTATTCTTCTGTTTCCAGATCTTCCATTATTCTTTTTAGTTCGGCCAGATGCCTGCCGTATCGCAGGCGGATGTGAAGGTTCAAAAAGAAAGAAATAATTATTTGAGAACCAACCAATACAAGGAAAATAAATAATAGAAAAGTATGATTTAAAATAGATCCGTCTGCTACTTTCTGTTGGAAAAAAGTTGTCAAATTCGTGCTGTCGCCAATAATAATGAGGATAATCAAAGGCATCGCACAATAATTAAAGGTCTTGTATATTTCAATATTTAGTTCCAATTCATAAATAATCTTATAAATACTTTTTTTTATGCTAAGATCGTAGCGGCCGGTTGCTTTATAGAACAAGTAAAATCGATAGTAATAGTAAACTGTTTGTATTAAGAGAACAAATATGGCTATGCTTACAATGAATACAGACAGTGCGTTTTTAGAAGACCCAAGTAGAGGAAGGGTCAACAATATAAAACCTATAATTTGTAAGTTAAACTCTCTCTTCATATTTTGCCTGATCTTCGAAATAGCAGAAGACGTTTTACCTACAGGAACATTTGTAAATGGCAAATGGGGATCCTCCGTCTTATCATTTGCCCAGGCATCTTTCAGGTTATCAAAATTCATATCCCATTGTTTTAATAATGTACTTTAATTTATCTTTAGTGCGGTTCAATCTCACACGCACATTTAAAGGTGTAATACCCAGGATGATGGCGATTTCTTTTACCGGCTGACCCTCCATATACAGAAAGATCAAAGCTTTTTCAACTTTATTTAACTTTTGTACTGCTTTGTAAAATATCTTTAATTGCTCCTCCTGTTCCCGAACTGTATGTAATTCTTCCGGCAAATTATTATATGAAGCAGCGTCAAAAATGTCCTGTCTTCTTTTTTCCTTTTTGAAGAAAACAATAGCTGTATTGAATGCTACGCGGTACATCCAGGAACTGAATTGACTATCACCCCTGAAGGAATCATAAGACAACCAAAGCTGTAACATGATCTCCTGCAATAGGTCATGTCGATCCTCCGCATTATCCTGATAAATGCGGCATATCTTGTACAATATCCCGTTATGCATTTCCATTTGCTGAAGGAAACGGGCTTCTTTTGCACTCAAATTTTAAAAATGTTAAATTAATAATGATGACGTTATATAACCAGTCTGGATTAACCGAAATGTTATCTCACCTTCTGATTGTCATATTCGTCTATTGCCTGTTTAATGGCAATGCTTATTTCGTCATCTTCCGCTATCTGGAATCCTCCGTCACCTTCCGTTAGCCACTTGCCTTCCCTTGATCTTAAAAGGTGATATACCTTTTTATCTCCGGCAGCCGGATCTATTTTAATAATATAACCCGTTCTTTCATCTCTGTTATATTCCCTCCGTCGAAACAGATAAAAAAAATTTGCTATCTTTTTTATAATTTTTCCAAACCTTACTTCTCCCTTTCTTTCACCGGGAAGATCAATTGTAAAAAGCCCCATAATATGTAATTAAGCATTAGGAAATTCAAAACACAACGGGTAAGTATCTAATTCGGGGAAAGTGTTACATAAGAAGGCGATTTTTTTTAACAATGAAGGTATTCCATACGGGTAG
>DASUVL010000330.1:0-11990 GCA_036379015.1 Niastella sp. | reverse complement strand
GCAAATGAACGATAATAGAGCAATATGTTTCATCATGTACGGCAATGGGTTTATAATACGATACCCCGAAGGGCATTATCCATAAATAACAGAGAAATATAGTTACAAAAGCAAGCGGATTGTTTTAATTATTAAAGTTTTATTGAAAGTCTTCAAGTTTAATACTTTACAATTACTTTGCGGACGCAAAACATTCTTTATAACTGTGCCACGGTCCTGAGCGTAGTCGAAGGAGAAACCGTGACACGGTTTGACCAGGTTAACAAAACTATATGAAGAAAGTATATGTCATCGATGTGGTTAGAACACCCATTGGAAAATACGGGGGGGCATTAAGCTCCATACGCCCCGACGATCTGCTGGCCCATGTAATTAAATCGTTGCTACAACGCAATGCCTCCATAGATGTAAATGCCATTGAAGATGTGATTGCCGGCGATGCCAACCAGGCCGGGGAAGATAACCGCAATGTGGCCCGGATGGCTGCCCTGCTGGCCGGTTTACCGGTAACCATACCCGGTAATACGGTGAACCGTTTATGTGCTTCGGGTTTACAAGCTATTATGGATGCCGCCCGAGCCATCATGTGCGGCGATGGTGATCTGTTGATTGCCGGCGGGGTAGAAAGTATGACCAGGGCCCCCTTTGTTATGTTAAAATCATCCGGCGCCTGGAACCGTACCCCGGAAGTAGTTGATTCTACCATTGGCTGGCGTTTTCCGAATAAAAAATTGACAGATAAATATTACCCATACTCCATGGGCGAAACTGCTGAGAATGTTGCGCGGCAGTGGAAAATAGGCCGTGAGGCCCAGGACGAATTTGCCTTACAAAGCCAGGAAAAATACTTTGCTGCATTGGAAAAAGGCAAATGGAAAGAAGAGATAAGCGGCGTAGAGATCTTTGGCGGCCGCGATGAGAAAATATTTTTAGAGAAAGACGAACCGCCACGTATCACCTCCCTGGAAAAGCTGAGTACCCTGCGACCTGCTTTTATAAAAGATGGAACCGTTACAGCCGGTAATTCTTCAGGCATTAATGATGGCGCCGCCGCTATGCTGTTGGCCAGTGAAGAAGCGGTTCAAAAATATAACCTGCAACCCATGGCCCGCATTGTGTCGATGGCGGTTGCGGGTGTCGATCCGGCCATTATGGGTATTGGACCCGTGCCGGCCAGCCGGAAAGCCTTGCAACGGGCGGGCATAACGGCCAGGGATCTTGAACTTATAGAACTGAATGAAGCATTTGCCGCGCAATCCATTGCCTGTATACAGGACCTGCAGCTGGATGTAACAAAGGTAAACGTGAACGGCGGTTCCATTGCCATAGGGCATCCGTTGGGTTGCAGTGGTGTTCGCATATCTGCCACCTTAGTGCATGAAATGAAAAAGCGCGGGTCTAAATATGGACTGGCAACTATGTGTGTGGGAGTGGGGCAGGGGGCAGCCATTGTATATGAAGGGGCTTAGATATTGAAAATAATTTTATTATTTTTATAGCCATACCCCAGTGAAATTTATGCGGGAAACTGAACTCACCACGCTTATTTACAAATACAATCCGTATGCGCGTTTTTTCGTCGTATTGTATATATTAAGTACCTATTTTATTTGCTTGTTCACAAGGGATTTACTTCCTATGTACATCATATGGCTGGCATTATGTATATGGACCATTCCACTGGTGTATGCTGGTATTTCAAAAAAGACGGTCTTCAACTTCAGGGCACTGGATACCCGGCAGCTTACCATGTCTGCTTCGTACATTAAAGTAGGTAAGGAGAAATACCCCATCGGGGAGGTTGTCATAGAGTTACACATTAATGCCTATGATGGATTTGTTTATCGCATCCTGCGCGAAGGGTTGTTAACTCCTCAGGCAACTTACGGCGTTAATAATGAATTGCTATTTACTTATAAAGGGGTGAAGTACGACCATGAATTCCATTTGCGCGATCATACTGATTATACGACGTTATGCCAGTTGATTGATCAATGGAAGCAGACGGGTGTTAAGCTAATAGTAAAAGAGGCATTTACCCGGGAGTTTGTTGATAAGCAGTATGCCAGGAGAAACCGGCAGAAGAAGGGATACTAACGGCAATTCATGTTTCGATTTTCTGAAATAATACAAATAACTTAGTTTGCAGGTTCAATCAATACCATTATGAACCTGCAAACTGCTTTATCACAACTCGAAAAACATATTCAGGAAGTTCCTGAACAGTTCAAACAGCTCTCTCCCGAAGTTATTTTGAATAAGCCTGCACCGGGCAAATGGTCGAAACAAGAAATACTTGGCCATTTAATTGATTCGGCTATCAATAACCTGAAGCGTTTTACCGATACACAATGTTTTCCCCAGCCTTACACCGTATTACGTTATCAACAAGACGACCTGGTGATTATTAACCGTTACCAGCAATTACCAGCAGATCATTTGCTGCAATTATGGAGTGTATTAAATAAGCAGGTCCTACACGTTGTCAGTAATATACCCCAGGAAAAATTAGCTTATACAATTATTACGCCTTCCGGCGATGCACATACCCTTGAATGGCTGGCCATAGATTATGTAGAGCACATGGAGCACCATTTGAAACAGGTGTTTGGGTCCTGAGCGGAGTCGAATGAGCGCTACACCAGTTTATACAACAACTTCCTTACCATTCTATAGTTGGTCACCAGAGACAAGCCGATTAATAGTAATGCGGTAAGGGCTACACTCCAATGCAGCCATGAGGTCAATTCGGGCCGGTTGAACATGGCAAATTGGTGAAAGGCCCACTGCATTCCTTCCGTAAGCGCCAATGCCACTAAAACCACCCCTATATATACAGGAATAAATTGTTTTGACACATTTTTGCTGAGCCAGTTGGGCGAATAGCCCAGCAGGAGTAACAGTTGCAGGTTGTCTTTACTACGGGCGATCATTAACTGCAGGTAAAATGAAAATAACATCAGCGCGAGTATTACCACGAGTAAGCCAAATATGCCTAACCCGCTAAAGATACCTTGCAACACCTGCTTTACGCGGCCGAATTTTGTTTTGTCTTTATTTACTTTATAGTTCTTCTGTTGCAGATATGTAAGAAAGTCAGGATTGTTGGCGTCTTTGGTTTTAATATAAAGGCGGGAAGCTTTGACATCAGTAGCATTACCAAATTTTCTATTGGCCCAATCGAGAAAGTTCTTTGGAACAATGATGGAATTAACGCGGTCGCTGAGTGCGACGATAGAGCTGCGGAAGGTTTGCTTCACACCGTTTGCCCCATAACAGGTAATGTATACCACCACTTGCGAGGCGGTTGCTTCGGATAATTGCGGCAATCCATAACCGGGCGCAAATACATTATATATTTCCAGGAAGTCGGAAGAGAAAACGATGGGGATATAATCTTGTCCTTCCTGCCAGGTAAAATTAGGCGGTACGGTATCGATAAAGTTATTATCAAGCGACTCCAGGAACATGTCGGTACTGAAGGGAATAATATCACCGGCGCTTAATTGTACGCGGAAGCGGTTGGCCACCAACGGGGATACCCCCTGTATAAAAGGTTTGGCAGTTATCTCTTTAATGTCATTTTCATTGAACAGGTTCTTTTCCAACTGTCCCATAGTCTCATTGGTAATGGTCTTGGAAATGGAGATGAAATCAGACCCTTCTTTACGCTGACTCTCTCCACCCAGCAGTTGCTGAATATTGATGAACATTTGAATAGAACACAACAACAGCAATACGCCAATGCCTAATCCAATATAGGAAAACCAGCGGGAACTGGTATTGGTTCCTGTTTGCAATAATGAGCGAATGGGTTTGAAAGATACTGCCACGGATAATGATTACAAATGAAACAATCGGGTGTAGGGAAAATAATCAATGCGCTCCAGGTCGGCAAAGATGATGGCGGCATTGCGCAATTTGCTTTCTTCCAGCATCAGTTGCATGGCGTTTTGCGAATTCGCATCATCCAGGTGACTGAATGGTTCATCGAGCAACAGGAAATCAAAGGGCTGCATCAGGGCGCGAATGATGGCCACACGCTGTTGTTCGCCATAGGAACAAATGCGGCTTTTCGATGCCAGCTTATTGCCGATACCCAACCGTTCTGCCATTTCTTTGATCTTTTCAGCAGGATGAAAAGGATTCAATTGCCGTTTCAGTTCAAGATTTTCAAACACGGTTTGTTCGGGAAACAGCCGCAGGTCCTGGAATACAATGCTTACATGGTCTTTGCGGTAACCGGCAAAATCTTCTGCAGAATAAGTGTTCAGGTTTTGATTATTGTAAACAATATTACCAGTATACTCATTGCGCAGGCCATACAAAAAATGCATGAGCGATGATTTGCCGCTGCCCGAAGGCGCTACGATCTTTACATACTCACCTTTTGAAAATGTGAGGTCCTTACGCCACACTTCAGAAGCATTGCGCTGACTTTCGTCGAAATAAACAGGTAAGAGTTGCTGTAATTGAAGTTGCATGCGTTACCGGATTACTGGATTCATGAAACAAGCCTGCCCGATGGTGTTAATCCGTAGAGCAGGCTTGTTCTTAATTCGATATATTTCGTTTATTGATGCAATACTGGTTTAAGCGTAGCCATGCTTAATGCCGCGGGATCGCTGTATTTTACATGTACATCATACTGCCTGTGTTTTGACTCAAATAGTTTAGAGATCGTATCCAGGTATTTGTTCAGTTGTTTCAGGCTGTTGGTGCTTTTGTCAACCAGGTTTACTTCTGCTTCGCCCACGAACACGTCGCCAGATTCACCACCGCTGGTCATTACAATATCCTGCCACATATTGATGGAAGCATCCATGGCAGATTTGGCACTGCTGTCGGTAATAGCAGGCGCGGCCGATTTCAGCAAATGCTGCACGTTGATGTAACCGCCAAATGCCTTACCGCTGATGCGATTAGCAAAAGGAAACTGGTTATTGCCGCCACCTAAAAAGGCATTCACCTGTTCGGGTGAATTGCTGGCTGCAAACCAGTCGTTATTCAGCTGAAAGTGTACTTTGTTAGTCATGGCCGGCGACAGATCCCGCATCTTTGTTTGCAATATGCCAAACAGTTTGTCGAACGCAGGTTTGTCGTTCACAGAAGTAGCAAATAATATATTGGCATTGGGCATGCCATCCTGTTGAATGGTGTGCGGATTGCCATCGGGGTCGGTGATGGTCAGGTCCTGTGATTTTATTTCGAAGTCAGTTACGGATAACAGTACATCGCCTTTATTTGCTTTTACAAACTCATCGGTACTGTAGCCTACGCCGCTAAAAAAGCTGTTTACAAAACCATCCACGCCGATCAGTTTTATCAGGTCTATCAGGCCTTGAGGCGGGTATTTAAATGCAAAAACAGCTACCACATTTTTAGAAGGGATGCGGTTGATCATATCGGCACTTACTTTTCCGCCGGCGTATTTCTTCATCAACGCATTTAATTCCTTATTGCAATATGTTTTTGATTTTAAAGTGATCTTTCCGTTTTCGAAGTTCAGGGCAGCGCCGTATGCATTGCCTTCAAACAATACGTTCAGTTTAAGCAATGATAATAAGCCACCCAGACTGTTATAGTATTGTTCGGCATTTACCCAATAGTGAATATCGCCGGGTTCTTTCAACAGGGATGCAAAGCGGTCGTCGCTCATCAGATTGTTTTTGCCGGGCAGATCAAATAACTGAACAGCGAACTTTTGTAAACTATCGGTTTTAAATGAAAACGGTTCATTCAAACCATCGTTGCTGCTGTTCAAACCGCTGGCTACTGAAGGCATCGGCGCATCCATGATGTATATGAAGCGGTTACCGGTCCAGGCAACCAGGCTTTTGAGACTGGTGGCAAGCACATTCACGTCACCGTTCTTAACTACTTTACCGCCTTTGTTTATTCTGGTAGCAAAAGCTTCAAAGGCAGTAGCATCCTGTACACCGCCTTCAACTGCCATGTAGCCGCCCTGTCCTTCTTTTTTTACAAAAAAGGCCAGATCAGATTTTACATCAATGCCTGAGTTGGCCGGATTTTCCAGTAGTTTTTTACTCAACGAATCGGTTTCATCAGCATAGAGCTTTCTGAACCATTCGTTTTGCTGAATTTCCTGCCAGCTTACTTTGGAAGTAATGGATTTGATATCAACATGTACAGCGAAAGAGGCATCTTTAGGTATGGCTATGCCAGATTTGTTCTGGCTACAGGATACGATACTGGATATTACTACAGTTAGTAGTATAAAGTATAACAGGTTACGTTGCATATCATCGTTTGGTTTATAATAGAGATCAAATAAACAATTTATTAGTAAGGTCTGCAAGCGCCACAGATTCCTGGGTGCCAGTTTTTAGGTTTTTAATAACACCGGTACTATTTTGTAGCTCCTGACTACCAATAATTACAATAAAGCCGATATTTTTCTTTTCAGCATATTTGAACTGCTTATCCATTTTTGCCTGTTCATGATACAGCTCGCAACGTACACCTTGTTTTCTTAATGATTGCATGGCGGAAAATGCGGTGCTGCTTTCTGCGGGCCCCATATTAAAGAAAAGTACCTGGGTGCCGGTGTATACATCTTCAGGAAACAATTTCAGCTCTTCCATAACATCATAGATCCTGTCGACCCCAAAGCTGATGCCTACGCCCGGAATATTGGGTACGCCGAAAAGACCTGTAAGGTCATCGTAGCGACCGCCGCCACCAATGCTGCCTATTTTAACAGTTGGGGGTGCCTTTGCTTCAAAGATGATCCCTGTATAGTAGTTAAGACCACGGGCGAGGGTGAAATCGATGACGAGATTGCCGATTGCCGACTGCCGATTGACGGTTTCCAGTTCTTCAATACCTTTTTTACCTGTTTCCAAATGACCGATCAGCGAGGCGATCCGTTGCAGTTTCTCTTCGTTGGTTCCGGTGATGTTCAGGTATTTTTCGATAGTGGTGATCTGCTCTTCGTTCAATCCGCGTTGTGCCAGTTCTGCTTTTACTTTATCGAGACCAATTTTATCGAGTTTGTCGATGGCAACGGTAATATCGATCAATTTATCAGCGCCACCGCAGAACTCTGCCAGGGCCGTGAGAATTTTGCGGCTATTGATGTGCAATGCATAATCGGCTAATCCTAATTGCGTGAACACATCATTATAAATGTTAGTCAATTCCACTTCATTCAGTAAAGCATTGCTACCTACAACATCAGCGTCGCATTGGTAAAACTCACGGTAGCGGCCTCTTTGTGGTCTATCGGCCCGCCATACCGGTTGTATCTGGTATCGTTTGAACGGGAAAGTGAGTTGGCCATGGTTCATGGCCACATAGCGTGCAAACGGAATGGTAAGGTCGTATTTGAGGGCGCGTTCGGTAAGGCCTTTTACATTTTTACCTTCCAGTACTTTTTCAAAATCTGCCCTGGCCTGTTGGTGTTTGTCGGAATTTTCGAGGCCGTTATTTAATATTTTAAAGATCAGTTTATCGCCTTCTTCGCCATATTTGCCCATGAGTGTTTCCAGGTTCTCCATGGCAGGCGTTTCGAGCGGTTGAAAACCATACAGTTCAAAAATATTGCGGATGGTATTAAGTATATATTGGCGTTTGCGAACCACTTCTGGTCCGAAGTCTCTTGTTCCCTGTGGTAATGACGGTTTTGACATTGCTATAGTTCCTGAATTTTTTAGACTCGTAAATTTTAAATATCGAATATTGAATATTAAATGATAAATGTTGAAGTATTCCCGAATTGCCAGTTCTTTACCTCAACATTGGATATTCATCATTTAATATTCGATATTTTTCAACGATCTTATCGCATGCTTTATCGATCATGGCGAACACCTCATGGTAGCCGGGCTCGGTGCCATACCAGGGGTCGGGCACATCCATGTTTTTGCCGGGGTGTAGTTCATTCATCAGCAGATCAACTTTGGTGGCATCAAAATCTTTCCTGGCAATGCGCTGCATTTCTTCAATCACATCTTCTGCCATGGCATAGATCTTATCGAACCGGTTGAAATCGGCGGCCGTAAAACGGCGCGACCGTTGCTGGCTGATATCGATCCCATTCAATAATGCTACTTTTTGCGACAACCGGTGTGGTTCTTCACCCACGTGATACCCATTGGTGCCGGCGCTATCGATGGTCCACGATAAACCCTCTTGTTGGGCTTTATGCTGCAAAATGCCTTCGGCCAGGGGACTCCTGCAAATATTACCGAGGCAAACCATTAAAATTTTCATAGTCGGCAAAGATAACTGATAGTTTCTGGTTTGAGGGAGGCTGCCTGGCCTGCAGGAAGAGTGGAGGGGCTAGATTCCGTCTTTTTGAATGAGTGTAATTATTTTTTAGGCTATGGGTTTTTGATACGTATTGAAGATTCGCAGAATGACCACTGTTGAAGTATCTGCAATAATGAAATGAATGGTAAACGGAAAGGTATCAATAGGCTTGACCCGGATATTATCATAGCGAATGGCTGAAGCAGTAGGAAAATTTGCTATTTTTTTTAAATAGGCGTCTATTGTATCTGTAAATTCAAACCCAAGTCCCTCGGAAAGTCGGTTATAGTATTCAACAGCAATGTCTATGTCGTTTATAGCGTCGGGAGACAAAACAACAGAAAATGGCATCAGGGGCGTTTGTACTTTTGTTTAACAACGTCCCATGGTTGCACCAACGCAGGATTTTGCTGCACCTGTTCCAGGGTTTTACGTACAGCCTCTTTTTGCCATTCAGGAATATCAGGCTGTTCCTCTTCTATTATCTCAATAGCATTTTCTTTTTTCAAATGCTCGATCAAAGAAGCTGCATAATCCTTTTTAATAATCAAGTGAAGTATTTCATTCATAATAAACTATAGACTTTTGGCTTTCCGGTTTCAAAGTTATCCAAATATAACAATAATGCCAGTTTTGGTCAAATAAGGAGTTCCCTATCACTTTTATGGAAACCGACCTTAATTGCATCTCATTGTCAATAGTACAGGTTCATAATTTTTTGAATAAAGTCATGAAAACCTGGATTTTGATTCGGTGTTTATTTCTTATCTTGCCCGAACCCTAAATATGTACACATGGCATCGGAATATGAGGACAAAAAACAAAGGGCTTATATCAACAGGCGGGCTTTTATGGATCTTGGAATGGGGATCATTTATACCGGTATGAGTGGCCTGATGTTTTTTGCGAAAAAAGTGGGGTTAGAAGCTGTTTTTTCGGCGCCTTTCAACTACATTTTCGGCGGCCTGTGTTTGTTGTATGGCGGGTTTAGAATCTACCGCGGCATTAAGAAAAATTATTATCGATAAAGCAGTTCCCTGTATGCAGTTGGCAAACGGCCATTGCTTCAATAAAAACATTTGACAACCCTACTGGCAGAATCAGGTATTAAAATTCTATTAAACTAATTAGTTTTTTTACGTGGTTTTGCCAGGCACGAAAAAAGAAGAATTAAGATGAAACGGATAGGACTAGCTCGATCGGTTTTCAGGGGATTGGTAGTGATCGTTGGAATTAATTTGTTCGTAACTGCATGTAGTTCAGGACCAACAAAACCCCAGGAAACAACTACCAGTGGCACCATCCACATCAGTGTGGATGAAAGCTTTAAACCGGTCATCGACTCTCAGATCAAAGTATTCGAATCTCAACATCCCGAGGCACACATTGTAGTACAGTATAAACCCGAGGCAGAATGCCTGCGCGATCTGAATGTTGACAGTATTCGCATGGTTATTGTGACCAGGGGCCTGAGTGAACCTGAGATAACTACGCTTACCAATAAGTTGTCATTTAAGCCTGCTTTTGGCGCGGTTGCCTTTGATGCCATTGCGGTGATCGTAAACAACAAGGTAAAAGATTCGTTGTTTACCATGCAGGACATTCGCTCCATGGCAAAGGGTACCAGCGGGTATAAATACAAAATGTTGCTGGATGGAAAATCGGCCACCAGCACCGTACGATATGTGGTGGACTCATTATTGCAAGGACAACCATTAAGCCAGAATGTGGTGGCAGCTCAAAATACCGAAGGCGTAATTGACTATGTTTCTAACAATCAGGACGCTATCGGTTTGCTGGGCGTAAGCTGGATAGGTAATAAAGACGATACTACACAGCGTAGTTTCTTAAAAAAGGTTAAAATTGCACAAATTGAATGCCGGGGGTGTAATGGCACATATGTTGATCCTGTTCAGTATAATATCGCATATAACAGGTATCCTATGCTCAGGCCGTTATTCTACATTTTAAAGGAAAATTATGATGGGCTTGGCAACGGTTTTGCAAATTTTCTTATCTACGAAAAAGGACAGAAAATTTTTTACCGGGCATACTTATTGCCGGCAAGAATGAGCTTTGAGAACCGGAAAATGCAGATAGACAATTAAAATAAACAGCGGATTCCTAATACATTATAAAACTTTAAAAAAAATAGCAACTTACAATGAGCAAGCGATTCATCAGTTTTGTAACCATGGTTGTACTGGGTAGCAATGTGCTATTTGCCCAGAGTGTGGAGCAGGGAAGGAAGTTTTTCTATTACGAGCGCTATAAAAGTGCCAGAGAAAATTTTGAGAAAGTGCTGGCCGCGAATCCGAATAATATCGACGCAACATACTGGCTGGGACAAACCATGCTTGAACAGAAAGATACGGTAGCAGCTAAAAACCTGTATCAAAAAGCGCTGCAGCAAAATGGCAATGCTCCGCTGATATTGACAGGTATGGGCGAAATAGAACTGCGTGAAGGGAAGACCAATGATGCCCGCCAGCGTTTTGAAACAGCTATCTCCTTAACAAAAGGAAAAGATGTAGAGGTATTTAATGCCATTGGCCGCGCCAATGTAGATACCAAGAGCGGCGATGCTACTTATGCTATTGAAAAGCTGAACCTGGCTACGCAGGTAAAAGGGTTTAAAGATCCTGAAACCTATATCATCATGGGCGATGCTTACCGTAAATTAATTGACGGCGGAAATGCCATCACTTCTTACCAAAAAGCATTAACACTCGATCCTAAAATGGCAGCTGCCAATCATAAGATCGCCAAAGTATATCTTACCCAACGGAATAGCGAGATCTTTTTGTCTTATTTTGATAAAGCCTTACAACTAGATCCGGCTTATACGCCTACCTATTTTGAATTATTCTACTACTGGTATTTTAAAGATGTAAATAAAGCAGCCCCTTTACTGGAAAGCTTTATTACCAATTCCGATCAGGGTCCTGAAGTAGAATACCTGAAAACCGACTTCCTGTTTGCTTCCGGCAAATTTGCAGAAGCAAAAGACAAAGCAAATGGTTTGATTGGTCAGTACGGTGCTAAAGTAGCGCCCCGTATGTATAAGATGGTGGCTTACGCTTGCGATACCCTGAAGGACCTCGCCTGCGCCAACAAATACATGGCCGACTATTTTGCCAAACAAAATCCTGATGATGTAGTGGCTGCCGACTTTGAAGAGCTGGCCAACCTCAATGCACAAACAGCTGGCAGCGAAACCCAGGCTTTTGTAAACCTGCAAAAAGCAGTTGAAAAAGATACGGTTGTAGACAATAAGATAAAATATATCACTAAAGCAGCTGCACTGGCCAAGAAAATGGGCGACCGCAAACAGGAAGCCAACTGGCTGGGTATTGCTTACAGTTTGAAGAAAGAACCCACACAAACCGATTTGTATAACTGGGCTTATGCCAATTATCAGGCTGCCAATTATACTACTGCCGACAGCCTTTTCTGTGGAGTTTATCAAACAAAATACCCCGACCAGATTTATGGTTACCTCTGGTGCGCCCGGGCTAAACAGGCACAGGACACCGCCATGACTACAGGAATTGCCGCCCCGGCTTATGAAAAGCTGGCTGAAATGTCTATCAAGCTCGATTCTACAAAATATAAAGCGCAGGCTATCAGTGCCTGGACTTATTTGACCACGTATTATAACGATGCGAAAAAGGACAGTAAAACAGCCCTGGGTTATGTGGAGAAAATTTTAGCGG
>DASUVL010000329.1:0-6820 GCA_036379015.1 Niastella sp. | reverse complement strand
TTCTTTAAAAACGACATTTACTACAACAACTTTGCATTTCAGGGTATCTTGTCTCAAACTGTCGCTGTATAGTGTACTTATGGTGCTGCCACTTATACTTGGGGAGACAATAGCAGGTATATAATTACTTGTAGCAGAATCAATGTTCCTGCTTACACCACTCCATACGCTACCCCTGCTAAAAAGATTTGTACTATCCCTGTATGCTTTAAAAGTGTATACTTTATTGGATTGAGGCAAAAAGATAGTATCTCCATGATAAAATTTATATCCTCCTACTTCGTAATACGTTTTTTTAGTCCGTGGTGGCGCCGTTGCAGTTACACTATTTGTCAGTAATTGATTGATGGCTGTTATTTTACTAACAACAGACTCTTTGTTTTCATTTGTATTCAAAGGTGTTTTGTCCACTATATCTTTTAACTCATTCATGTTGTCGATCACAGCTTGTTTTACATTGCTTGTATAATCAGCATTTTCAAAATGTTTATCAAGCGCACTTCCGAGGCTATCTACAATTTTTTGTACTCCCTCCTTATCATTTTCCTGTAATTTACTGACTAAAGCGGTTATTATTGATTCAATATCATTGAATATTTCACCTGCATCCACAATCTGTTCTTCTTTCGGGTCATAGGTTGTTTCTATAACACCAGCGATCAATTGTTTGTCGGTATTTACAGTAATGCCACTGAACCGAACTTTAACAGCCACCTTGCCTATGAATGGAATGGTGATATATCCGGTCCCGGTAAAGTTGCCCTGTCCCTGTACGGTAATGAGCTTCACAGGAAAATCTCCTGCCGTGATCACTTCACCACTCATAAGGGTTTGTATAGGATTGCGGTTGGCGATCTTGAGCTCTGGCTGCAATATGTTGCAACCTCCACCTTCAACGTCTGCGCTGCTACCGTCGATGTAAAAGCTCTTTATATCGCTGTATACCGCGCCATTGGCAGCGAATGCGGCATCATTGCTGGCATCGCAGTAAGCGCCTACGCGGTATTCGTATTGTTTATCTTTTTTAAGATCGTATAGCATTACCCGGTTGGTGCTGCTGTTTACGGTGTACCATTGGTTGGCGGTTTGCCCTTTTTCGCGGTAGTCCACACTAAAGCGGGTTTGCTGTAAAGCGGCGCTCCAGGTAATGGTGGCCCTGCCACCGCTAACCTCGCTTTGTACATTAAAAGGCATTGGGCAATCCCGCTGGTACGTGAACCAGAATATTTCGCTATAGCCGTTATTACGGTACGCATCGGTATTCTGGCTGCCATCGGAATTCTGCGCCCTGATGCGCCACCCATACCGTTTGCCGGGGATCAGCAGCGGCTCAGCAGGACCGTATAATAAAGTAGTGGCCTGCGTAGTGGTTCGGTACAGCGGTTGCATGGTACCGAAGGCTGCTTCCGGCGCAATGCCATTATCCCATAATTCCACTAACGTAAATTCATATTCGGTATTAAAGGCAGCGGTTGGACTGCCCATATTCCTGGGCGTCCATTGAAAAATAATATTGGAAGGATCTTTATAAGCTATACTTTCTGACTTTCTGGGAAGGTTCAGCAATGGAGGGTCCAGCAGCGATATCCATGCCATGGCGCAGTGACTGCGGCCAACCAGTCTGTTGGTATTGTATTCATACGCTTCGAAGCAGAACTGGTAAAAGCCTTCAGGAAGTTTCTGGCTTTTCTGGTACTGGCTTCGGGTAATGCCCTCCACATCCAGGTTGTCGAGATTGAAATAAGGCGCCAGGTCGGCAAGGGTTATGCGATTGGGTGCGCCACCTTCCAAAGTAATGGGCGGGTAATATACGCCATCCCGGCTTTTGAGTTTTGCATTTTGCCCCTGGATGCTCATTTTTAACCTCACCTGTAACACGGGCTTGGTAAGGTCTGTATTGTTAAGAAGCACAACCAGCTTTTCCTGTGTGCCCTGGCAGTAATCACTAACATTAAGTGTATAGGGCGGCAACAATTGCGATACAACCTGCACAGGATACACCTGCGCATGCAGTGGCAACTGCATCAGCAACAGCAAAACATGTAGTTGTACTATGCGAAGGGCGCGGATCATTAGTTTAGTTTTCACAGAAAAGATTTGGTGTGCTTCTTAGATAAAAATTGTTCAGGAAAGGAACTGCTCCTCTCGATTAATTTTTACTTTTTCAGAGAAAAAGTTGTTTCCCACAGCTCGGAATTGTCTTTTTCCTGAAGGGTAAACGACAGGCTTTCCTTGCTCAGCTTATTTATTAACATAGAATCATTATCGATGATCAAATAGGTTGTGGTCATTCGATAGGCTACGGTATCGTGCGGGTCATAACCAGGGCCTTCCAAAGGATCACTGATACGGCTATAAATTTTACCATCGTTCCGAAAATCAAGGTAATCGCCAGGGTAAACCGGCTTTTCGGACGTTTTAGTGCCACCATTCTGTATGTCGGTAACCGCTACGCTGGTAGATACCATCGTCCATTTGCCAAGGATCATTTTTTCCTGGGACCCACTGTCATCATCTTTTGAACATCCTGCGAAAATCAAAGCTGTCAACGCTACCAGACCGATAACTGTCTTCTTCATTCTTTTGGATTTTAATATTAATTAAGATTTTATAGGATCATTACCTTAATGATCCGGTATTCTTTGGCTGTTTCCAGTACGAGGGAATAAATACCCGTTGTCAACCGAACATTATAAGGCAACAGGTACTGTTTACTGCCACCTTGTTGTTGCTGGTGCACCACTCTGCCTGTATTCAACTCAATCAACCTGAGCTTGATACTGGCTGCTTCCTCCAGGCCGATCTTCACGGTGAACTGCCCGTTTGATGGATTAGGCGCCACTGTAAATTCCCTGATGAATGGAGCATTGCTAGTACCGGGCTGGTCGAATTCCTGCGCCTGTACAATGGTGATCGGCTGCTTCACTGTTTTTTCACAGGCGCCTACCATGGTCCTCATACCAATGATGTAATACCCGGCGTCAGTGAACCTCACCTGCGCTTCCTGATCGCTCTTACTTACTACAGATACATTACTGCCTGGTAATAACCATTCTACTTTTTCAGGAGCTGGCTTGCTGATGTTTACGAGCATTACCATTTCGTTGGTGAAAGCCTGCGTGGAAGCCAGCATTTCCGCAGCCACAACAACATTGCTCCGGCTAATGTTAACCGTGTCTTTACCTATACATCCACTTACGTTGGTGGCAGTTACATAATATGTTCCTTCATTCGTTAGTTTTACTTTAGGCTCAAGGGCTGAATAACCATTGGTACCTGTCCATTTGTAGGCAACCCCTTTGACAATGGTGGCGTCAGGCTCATGGGACTGATCCAGGCATAATGTTATTTTCTTTTGAAGCCCAATTACAATAGGCGAAGGCTCCTGCACGGCGAAAGTCTGTTGCAGGGGACAATTTTTACTATCGGTGATGGTAAGCTTATAATCACCGGAGCTCAGATCGCTCAGCGTAGCAGAAGTGTCGCCATTGCTCCACCTGTAGCGGTATGGCAAAGTTCCTCCTGTAGCAGTATAGCTGATGGCGCCATCGGCGCCCTTGTAGCAGGTGGGGGCTTTTACCACCAGGTTGCTGATATTAACAGGATCAGGCGAAGTTACCCTGATCTGTTGCTGCGTTTGGCAACCACGACCATCTTTTACAAAAGCCATATAGTTGCCCTGTGCCAAATTTGAAATGGTGGTGGTGGTATCTCCCGTAGTCCATTGCAGGTGATAAGGCAGGGTACCACCGTTGATCACGGCGCTTGCTGTTCCATTGTTGCTTCCATTACAAAACAGCCGGGTACTGTTTAATGTAAGCGTCAGCAGGTTTGGCTCGATAAGCGTGAACGGAACTGATTCTTTGGTGATATTGTTCCTGTCTGTAATGATGATCTTGTAATCACCCGCCTTTAGGTTTTCGGCAATACTGTCCGATTGTTGAATATCGGTCCATACGCCATTATCGTTCCTGAACCACTGGTATGTGTACCGGAATATAGGAATTTCGATACCTCCCTGGGCGTTAGCAACCAGTTTTCCGTCTGAAGCATTTTTACAGGAAACATATCGATATTGTTGAACAGTTACTATCAGCGGTGGCGGCTCTACCAGGGTAAAGGTATCTCTGACCATACAGCCTATTGCATTGGCGCCGGTTGTGAGCGCATAGTTGGCATCTGTAGCAAACAGTATGTATTTGCCATTACCGATGTTTGTCAGTAGTGTGACGAAGGGATTGGTGGTGGCCGGCTCCGGTGTAAGCACAGAACTATCTGGTCTTGTCCATTGCAGATTGTAGCTGTCGCCGCCGATCGGCGTACCGCCGGCGAGTATGACCCTGATACTTCCATCTGTATAGCCGAATGCCAGCGGATTGATAGGTTGCGCATTGTCTATTCGCAGCGAATCAACGGGCTGGTTGATGGTTACGGTGTCGATCACTTCCTTCCCGCTGGCATCTTTCATCATACAATCATGGCCATCCCGGATCCTGATGTAATAAGAGCCGGTATCGAGGCCTGATATGGTATGCGTAAGCGCTGCAGAAAAGGAGGTCCAGCTATAGGTGCTTTCATGGACCTTCCGGTACCCTACTGTATAATCCCCTACTCCACCTGATGCATTTACCGTAATGGTGGCATCTGATCCGCCGTGACAATACACATCTCTTTTCGTTGTTGAATAAGTCAATGCAGTTGGTCCGGCAAAACCGAAACGGCCTACATGCCCTGGACCATCCGTGTATGTAGACACACTGCCGTTGGGATATTTTCCCAGCAACGTGATCTTATAACCACCAGGTGGCAACTCTGCAGGCCAGGTATAGGAGCTATCCGGATCGAGCGCCGTCAGATTGATTATAGACCTATTATATCCAGTGGGATCGGTAGTGTCTTCTAAAAAGATGTTCAATAGTTCATTTGGGATCATTGCCCGATTGAACTGGATCTTTACATGACCATTGGATTCACCAAAGCACTTGTTGGGTTGAACATCCAGCCTGGTGATCTTAGGTGAAGAAAGTCTGTTGTTCAGCGTTTTGATATTTGAATAGTGGTCGGAGCAGGTCCTTACCTGGAAAAAGCTGTTAACATTGATGATGCTGAGCGGGCTTCCAACCACAAAATCTTTCAGGGAAATATTCACCGTAGACTTTCCTGCGCTGTTCAGGGCAGCCGGAAATGGATCCCAATCCCTGCCATCCAAAGAAAAATACCAGTTGTATACGCTGGCCGGAAAACCGGACGTAGCCCTCAGGGTGACCTTATCGTTATCGGGCAGCATAGTGACTGCAGAGTTTAATATCGATAGCTGGGGCGTTACTTTCACCTGGTAGGTGATCCAGCTCATCCTGGGTGAGCCCGAGGCTACATTTAAATCATTGGCATCACAGACGCCGATGTCATTGTATTGATCATTACGTGCGTCGGTACCCGATCTGAAATTCACAAAAACGTCTGTGCGCACTTGTACAGGCCTACTGTTTACTATGAGGGGTTCGTCTAAACGCCAGCCATTCTCCTGATCATCTTCTTCCCTCAGTTCCCTGAAATAGAGCTGACGATGGATGCCATTCGCCAACACCACTTCAATTCGAAGGTGGGAAGTTGTACTGTTCTTTACAGCTTCCTTTACCTTGAAGGTCAGACCGGTGAGATCAACAGAATACGTCTGCGCCTTTGTTGAAAAAGCTGCAGTTAAAAGAAACAATATGATTAAATACTTTCTCATGACGGTGAATCTTGTTGAAAGAATTAGCCAGTCTTAATATGTTGCTGTTACGGTTTCATGCTACTAATTCTATTGGAAACGCTCTTTTGGCCGATATTGGCAGTAGTGCTTACAGATAGATCATTGGATATGATTGTCAACTTGTAGGTGATTGCGGTCATCCTGGGTGAGTGTGTGGATACATATATATCATTGACCGAACCGATACCGACATCGTTATATTGATCATAATCTGCGTCGGTACCCGATCTGAAATTCACGTAACCAGATGTGCGCAATCTTACAGGCAAACTGCTTACTGTAAGGGGTTGGATTAAACGCCAGCCATTCTCCTGATCACCCTGTTGCCTCAGATCCCGGTTATAGATGCTAATAACATTACCATTCTCCAACACCAGGTCAATCTTAAGGTGGGAATTCGTTCCATTTTTTACAGCTTCATTAACCTTATACGTGAGATCGTAGAGATCAACAGTATACGTTTGCGCCTTTGTTGTATAAGCCGCTGTTAAGAAAAACAAAATGATTAAATACTTTGTCATGACTTTGAATTTTTGTTGAAATAATTAGATAATATCAATATGTTGCTGTTACGGTTTTCATGCTACTGAATGCCCCCGTTGTGAACACGGCCATTACGCCATACTGGTACGCTGTATTAGGTTGCACATTCGTGTCGTATAAACCTTTCTGATCTGCAGGCAACACTTTCCATAACACCAGTTGTTTTCCGCCCTCTGCCCTGTACACCTGGTGCTCTGCCACATCCTGCATTTTGTGGTCCCATGTTATTTCAATACGCCTTTTCTCCGGTTGAGCGAAGGCATATATTTTAGTGATCTGCGCATCGGCTGTATTGGCATTTTGAGCAGTGGTTATCATCAGCTCTTCTGATGGGGTTGTTAACCCTCCTTCGCTTTTAGCTACTACGTAATAGATATATGTTTTGCTGCTGGCCAACTCTTTATCAGTAAAACTGGTGGTATCGCGCCCCTGGAATGTTCTTACGGCTGTGGGCTTGGCGCTATCGCCCGCAACCTTTCTGCACAGGGTATGCGATACCACATCGGCATCTGAACTGGAGAT
>DASUVL010000328.1:0-2831 GCA_036379015.1 Niastella sp. | reverse complement strand
CGGAAGTCGGAAATAATGAAGAAAAACAGTTTACGCTTGAGCTATCGGACCTCCGACTTCTAACCTCCGACTTCGTCTGCATCGCCAGCGGCGGTTATTCCAAGCCGTCGCAATTCAACTGGCTGCAGCAACTGGGGCATTCCATAGCAGAGCCGGTTCCTTCCCTGTTCACTTTTAACATGCCCGGAAACGCTATAACACAATTGATGGGCGTTTCGGTACCAGAGGCACATGTAAAAATAGCCGGCACTAATTTATCGGCTCAAGGGCCTTTATTGATCACGCATTGGGGATTGAGTGGTCCTGCTGTATTGCGGTTATCAGCCTGGGGAGCGCGGCAATTGGCAACATCCAATTGGCAATTTGCCATTACTGTGAACTGGTTACCTGAATATAATGAGCATACATTGCGGGAACAATTTCAGCAAATGCGATTTGATATGGCGGCGCAAAAAATAGGTGTTCGCAATCCTTTTAACCTGCCACAACGGTTATGGCAATATATGTTGCAACAATCGGGTATAGATGAAGAAAAGCGCTGGGCCGATCTACCCGTTAAAGAACAAAACAAGCTGATCGCAAATTGTTGTATGCAGGAATTTAAAGTGCAGGGGAAAACTACATTCAAAGAAGAGTTTGTAACAGCAGGTGGGATTCAGTTATCGGAAATAGATGTGAATACTATGCAAAGCAAAGTAATTCCCCATTTATATTTCGCTGGTGAAATACTGGATGTAGATGGCATTACCGGCGGTTTTAATTTCCAGCATGCCTGGACAAGCGGATATATTGCGGCAAAGGCAGTTGCCAAACAATCGGAAGGTGAGTAAGCCCGAAAGACCTTTTATAAATAAAAAATACTTTCGGACTTCCCTGCTTCCTGGTTTTGTTTTAAATTATTGTGCCTGTGCCTGCTCCTGCGGAAAACCCAACAATCTTCTGTGATAATTGATCTGACCGGTATGATAGCTCACATGCGCCAGCAGATGCAACAATAAGAATTCAGTTGTTACTGTTTCGCCATTAATAGGCAATGGATAATTTTTTTCCAGTTCTTTTTTGCTGGTTTGTTCCAATGCATCTTTAACAGCTACTTTGGCATTCTCTATTTCATTTAACAGCTTGTGTTTGCCGATATTCTTTAGGTTGAATTCTGCTTCCCGGTTACGTATATAACCCGATTCGCCTAATACTGCACCAATAAAATGTTGTAAGCTGCCAGTCAGGTGCAAACACAGGTTGCCCCCGCTGTTCTTAATACCTTCTTTAACTACCCACAGGCTGCTGTCATCAGGATACTGAGAGATCTCTTCCGTCAACTTGTTCAGGTCCCGCTCAAACAATGTGATCAAAACTGGTGTAATCATAACAAATAGTCAGTTGTAAATATTTTCGAGTAAATGTAAAAAGAAAAAGCGCCTATTAATATAACTGCACAAAAAAATAATTTTAACGCATTAAAAACAATCTTATTTATTCACGTTCCTTAAGTTAAAATTTGTATCAATTTTCGTGCAGTTAATACTGTTGGGTCAGCTAATCGTTTTTGCAATGTAAATCATACTATTAAGCTAATTACTTTTTTTCATTAACCGGGATGTACTAATACGGTTAAACGGAAAGATCCTGCAGCACTGATTGAAACTTTCTGAAAGACGCGTTTAACGTTGTGCAAATCAACCGTTTACTAAACGAAAAAAAACGCGCAAACCCTTTACAATTCAGCATTTTGGCCTATCTTTGCAGCCCGAATTAAAATCATCGGGTTTTTTATCATGTTTGAGAAATTAATTATTAAACAATTAAACGCTGACGAACAGGAGTCTTCTGCAGCCCCGCAGGCTGAAGAAGCTACAGCGACAACAAAAGCACCTGTGCAGGCTCCTGAAGTTGTGGACAATAGTGCACACGACGATTTTGACTGGAGTATCGACAAACGTAATGTGGCTTCTTACACTAAAGAAGAAAAAGCAAAGTATGATGTTGTATACGAAGGCACATTCAAAGCAGTTACCGACGGTGAATTAGTAAAAGGCCTGGTTGTGGCACTTACTAAGACTGATGTGGTAATTAACATCGGATTTAAAAGTGATGGTCTGGTTTCGTTAAACGAATTCCGTGATCTGCAGAACCTGAAAACAGGTGATGAAGTGGAAGTAATGGTTGTAGAAAAAGAAGACCGGGAAGGTCATCTTAACCTCAGCCGTAAACAAGCCCGCATTACCCGCGCCTGGGAAAAAATTGTTGAAGTTCATAAAACTGGTGAAGTTATTACCGGTACTGTTACTTCAAAAACCAAAGGTGGCTTGATCGTAGACGTATTCGGTATGGAAACATTCTTACCGGGTTCTCAGATCGACGTTAAACCTGTAACTGATTACGATCAGTTTGTAGGAAAGACCATGGAGTTCAAAGTAGTGAAGATCAACGAAGCTATCAAGAACGCTGTAGTTTCTCATAAAGCACTGATCGAAAGCGATATCGAAGCACAACGTGCAGAGATCATGAGCAAACTCGAAAGAGGTCAGGTTTTGGAAGGAACCATCAAGAATATCACCGATTTCGGTGCCTTCATGGATCTGGGCGGCTTAGACGGTCTGTTGTATATCACTGACATCAGCTGGGGCCGTATCAGCCATCCGAGCGAAGTACTGAAACTGGATCAGAAACTGAAAGTGGTGGTACTCGACTTCGATGATGAGAAAAAACGTATCAGCCTGGGTCTGAAACAACTGACCCCGCATCCATGGGATGTATTGTCAGAGAATATTGCTGAAGGCAATATCGTGAAAGGTAAAGTGGTGAACATTGAAGATTACGGTGCTTTCCTT
>DASUVL010000327.1:0-13992 GCA_036379015.1 Niastella sp. | reverse complement strand
GAAGTCGGAGGTCGGAGGTCTGAGATCTGAGGTCGGAAGGCAACGAGTTTGTGTTTCAGACATCAGACTTCATACTTCTGACTTCATTATTTTGCAAAGATCTGTGTAAAGTAAAGCTGATTCTGCATGTTACGGGTAACGCCTATACCGGTGTATTTGAAACTCCCTTCCATATTCTGGCGATGTTCAGCACTTTTGATCCAACCGCTTACAACGGCTTTGGCTGAAAGATTGCCATACGCTACATTCTCACCCACTTGTGAAACTCCCTGCACTTTTTCAATGATATATTTCATGCGAAACGACAATCCCTGATGTCCAAAGGGAATACGGTGTGTGCCCATATCCATACTATGGCGGCGCGCCTGGTATTCTATAGCTGCATTGGTTTGTAAGGGGGGTAGTTTTTTTGATTTCCTGTAATCATTTACCAGCGTGAGCACATCCCGTTCCATGCCGGGCGCTACGTTGGCATCAACAATGGGGGTAGAAGGCGTAACAACCACTTTCTTTTCGGTGGTAGTTGGTTTGGCCGTGGTGCCCCCTTTGCTGGCCGTTTTGCTGGTTGATGAAGTCGATGTTGATGTTGACTTGGTAGATTCGCAACCAGCAATTGTTAAAAATATGCTAATGAAAGCTATATAAATGCTGATAAAACGACACATATCCCTTTTCATGTAATGGCTTTGATCCCTGCAAAGCTAATACTATACCAGAATCCGGGATGATAACGTTTGTTAAAATAGAAGGGATTGATTTTTAATGGCTACCATTGTTTTTCAGGCATTCATCCAGTTCATCCATCATGCCCCTGCTGCCGATAAATAACGGACTCCGCTGGTGCAGTTCGGTAGGCTCCACATCCAGTATCCTTTCTTTTCCATTGGTAGCGCGGCCGCCTGCCACTTCTGCAATAAACGCAAACGGATTGCACTCATATAACAACCGTAACTTTCCTTTGGGTTTATCGGTAGTACCGGGATACATAAAAATACCGCCTTTAATAAGGTTGCGGTGAACATCGGCTACCATGCTGCCGATATAGCGTTGCGTATACGGTCCACCGGTATCCTTATTCTTTTTCTGGCAAATGTTGATGTATTTCTGAACAGCCTGTTCGTACTGGAAAAAGTTACCATGGTTCACGGAATAGATCTTTCCAAACTCAGGGCATTTTATATTCGGATGGCTCAGGCAGAATTCACCAATGGAGGGATCTAGTGTAAATCCGTTTACACCCCGGCGGGTGGCATACACCAGCATGGTGGAGCTTCCATATACAATATACCCGGCGGCTACCTGTTTTCTCCCGGGTTGCAGAAAATCTTCTTTTTGGGCGATGGTCCCTTTTTCGCTTACACGCCGGTAAACGCTGAAAATAGTTCCTATCGACACATTCACATCTATATTACCACTACCATCCAACGGGTCGTACAGGCAAACATATTTTGAGTTCTTGCTTACTGAATCATCAAAGGCAACAAATTCGTCGAGCTCTTCACTGGCAATACCGGCGCAACTAATACCATGTTGCAACACGCCGGTAAATTGGTTATTCGCAAACAGATCCAGCTTTTTTACATCTTCTCCCTGTACATTAATGGTTCCGGCATCGCCCAGGATGTCTACCAGTCCAGCTTTGTTTACTTCTACATTTACCCGTTTGGCTGCCAGTCCCATATCGCGTAACAAACCGCTCAGTTCACCCGTGGCATGTGGAAAATCCCTTAACTGCTGAATGGTAAACTCGTCAAGGGTTAATACATTTCTGTTGATAGTGGTCATATCCGTTGTTTGGTTAACAGTTGTTAGCTGGCGAAGGTAGGGAAAACAGATGTACGAAGTATGAAGTCGGAAGTCAGAATAACCCTAATTTCCTGGCTTCCTAATTTTTTTTGCCTTAAACTTTGTACTTCGCACTTAATACGTTTGGCCCTCTGCTTTTGTCCTACTTATTACTTATGCCCTTTGTTTGTATTTCCTACCTTTTACTTCCTGCTTTTTGCATCATACTTCCTACATCTTACCTCCTCCCTCGTATTTCCTACCTCGTACTTCTGACTTCAGACTTCCGACCTCTGACTTCCGACTCCCCTACTTTCCTTATTTTTGCACCCCATCAACCAGTCAACAGATTTATCAACTATGAAAGTTTTCAAATTCGGCGGAGCTAGTGTTAGTAGTACGGAAAGGATCCAGCAGGTTGGACATATATTAAAATCATACCAGGGTGAGCCCTTACTGATCGTTATTTCGGCTATTGGTAAAACTACCAATGCGCTCGAAAAAGTAGTGGAGGCATTTTATGACAATAAAAAAGAAGAGGCCCTGCAGCTATTTGAGGCTATTAAACAATCTCACTTAACCACGGCCAAATACCTGCTGGTTACAACATACAACGAAGCACTTGAAAGGCTAAGCAATTTTTTTACCGAAGTAGAATGGTTGCTGCATGATAAGCCGGTACAGGGGTTCGATTATTATTACGACCAGGTGGTTTGCATCGGTGAATTACTGTCGACCGTAATTGTAAGCGCTTATTTAAATGAAAGCGGCTTCCCAAATCATTGGGTCGACGTGAGGGATATTATAAGGACCGACGATAATTTCCGCGATGCGAATATCGACTGGCGCTATACCAGCGAAAAAGTAGAGCATGTTATTGGGCCCCTCATTAAAGAATATAAAGTGATCGTGACGCAAGGGTTTATTGGTTCTACCGATGAAATGGAAAGTACCACCCTGGGGCGTGAAGGCAGCGATTATACCGCGGCTGTATTTGCGAATTTGTTGAATGCGGAAGGACAATTTATCTGGAAAGATGTGGAAGGTGTGATGAATGCCGACCCCAAATTGTTTCCCGATGCCCAATTGTTGCAGGAGTTGAATTATGATGAAGTGATAGAGATGGCTTATTATGGCGCGCAGGTCATACACCCCAAAACCATAAAACCGCTCCAGAATAAAGGCATCCCCTTATATGTGAAATGCTTCCTCGATAAAGATCTGCCCGGCACTGTTATTCATAGTAAAACTATCAAGGGACTGCCCCCTATTGTTGTGCTGAAACAGAACCAGGCGCTGATACTGCTGCATTCCAAAGATTTTTCTTTCGTGGGTGAAAAGCCGGTGGCCGATCTGTATCAACTGCTGGCAGATAGTAAAATAAAGCCCAACCTCATGCAAACCGGGGCGGTTACCATACAGGTTTGTTTAGATAATCAGACCGAAAAGATTGAAAAATTAGCCCTGGCAGCTGCCGGTATTTTTGAAGTGCAGGTTGAAAAGGGACTTACCCTGCTTACAATACGTCATTATAATGAAGCGGTGCTACAAAAAATGACCGCAGGCCGGGCTATTGAACTGATGCAACAAACACCGGAAACGGTGCAGGTGGTGATGAAATAAGGAAACAAGGCATAAAGGCAACGAGGCACAAAGTGAAGGCGGAGCGCTAAATATTTAAGGCTTAACGCCTATACCAAATATTTTTGCATTCAACCATCGGCGTTCAGCCTTTGCATTTTCTTTATGCTTTTATGCCTCGTTGCCTTTGTGCCTTTATAACCGTTTGCTTCTATCTAAGGTACTTCTCAAAATCAAGTCGCCGGTGCACCAGCATATCTCTGGCGAATTGCATGTATAAAATAATTTCCCGCCAGCGCATCAACCACGATTCAACGGAGCGCCGGGTAAACAATTTGCGCAAGGGCAGCAGGTCATATTCATAGGCATTAAATACCAGGTTCAATGCCTCCATATATTTTTTGTGTTTGGCGGTAACTTTATAGAACACGCGTTTGCCAATACACATGTGGGAGAATATTTTGAATTCAATACCCCGCAGAAAAATAAAGGCGGTAGTATGTATTTGTATGGGATAATTAACATGATCTAATGGCGTATCGGCCGGTAACTCCACTACACTGCCATTACTGATGTTTATTTGGAAAATATATTTTGTAGCATCCCCGGCTGAAAGTACATACGTAAAATGAACTTTCTTAAAATAGCGCCTGATAAAAAATGGCAGACTGGCCGAAAACAGTTCAAAGTAATCGGCTACCACATGTTTATCAATAGCGGTTTCGTTTTCCTGCCTGTAAAATTTCTCCAGACTTTCGGTTTGCTGCTGCAAATATTCGGCAAGCAATTGTTCGCGGTTGGTAAACCAGTCTTTATCACTAATATGAAAACCGGTTTCCGATGACCAGCTATCGCCCGATACCATCACTTTCAGCATGGGCGATTGAATCAGGTGTTGTTTAAAGTATTCCTCAACCAGCAGGGGATGTTGTATAAACTGGTTGAAATGAAATGAATCTTTATGCAAGTGGCAATGATTGCTGGCGAAGGGAATGGCGTATTTAGCCCTGGTGGCCGTTGTTGTTTGTGCAAATTCTTTAATGTAACGGTCCAGGTCGTCTACGGCTTTATTTGGTTCATCAACTATTTCATACGATAAACGTTCATTGGCCGAACTATGGCTTCTGAAAACAAAATCTATTGGCCTGTGCTTGCGGGTTATTTGCCTTAGCGTAAGCCCCATGTGTTTGGAATCGTTCAGGTTCAGCAATTTTACGCCATCGCACTCTATCAACAGGGCGCTGTCGAGAAATACCCAGAACTGGTATGAGGTTATGGTGAAATTATCATCGAGCTGTAACGGTTCGCCATGTTTTAATTCAATGATATTACTATAGCCGAGGTAAAACAGATCATCTTTCATGCGGGTGTAATTACCCTTGGGAACAATGATTGGAATATCAGCATGGAATTTCTTTAATGAATCACCGTGAAAATGATCCCAGTGTATATGCGTAAGATAAATGAAATCAGGCTGCAGGGAGTTGACAAGTTCTTTGCTAACCGGGGGATAATTCCACCACGAACGCCAGTAACTGCTGCCAACCAGCCAGGGATCACAGATGAGTGACTTACCCGGTTTATTTTTTACCAATAAACCGGCATGGGATAAGATTTGAAATTCCATTTGCCGAGCCGTTTAACTGTATTACTAAAGATACAAAAATTATAACAGTTAAACACAAGTGAAGAATCATGTATTTTTGGTTCATCTGTTCATGAACCGGCATAATACATGTGCAGTTGATGTATGGAAAATAATTTAATGTTTAATAGCGTTAACGTGCTGTATATTGCGTTTTGAAAATACACCGCCATCAATCATTATGGAATCAACCATTGCTTTTTACGAAGAGAAAGTACAGTTTTATAAAGATGCTTTACAGCGCCTGAAACCGGTTGCTACGTTAGTTGCAGGTTTACGGCTGGCTTGTTTTTTTGTTTTTATCTGGACTGGTTATAAATGGATTGTAAGTCATAGTTCGAGCTGGATGATCGCTACCGGGCTGCTTGCTGCTGCTTTTGCCGTACTGGTGCGGGTTGCCTGGCGCTTGAGCGATCGCAAGGCCCTGCTGGAAAAATTGCTTTTCATTAATACCAATGAATTGGCTGTGGTTCAATACCAGCCTAACCAGTTTAATAATGGAGCCACTTTTATTAATAATGATAATTATTCCGGCGACCTCGATATTTTTGGCCCCGGCTCTCTTTTTCAATTGCTTAACCGCACCACCACCTGGCATGGTACGCAGCAGCTGGCCCACCTGTTACAACAACCCCTGCTTTTAAAAGATGCCATTGAGCAACAACAACAGGCCGTACAGGCGTTAACTGCTCAAAAGGAATTGCGACAATTATTAACTGCTCATGGGTTGTTAAACGAGGAAAAAGAGGGCAATCTAAACGATATATCCGGTTGGCTACAACAACCTGCCGTTTTGCTTCAGAACCGGTGGATACAATGGTTGCGGTGGCTGCTGCCGGTATATAGTTCTATAGCTATTTTTTACTGGCTGTCAACCAACAATTATCATTTGTTAATACCTGCTGTATTGCTATGCTGGCTGATAAACGGTCCGTTTTTCAAACAGATAAAACAACAACATGATCTGTTGGGTAAAAAGCAATCAATTTTAGACCAGTACGCCACCATATTGTCTCATTTCAGCAAAGCCAATGCAGGCAGTTCAGTACAATTACAAAAAGAAAAAGCCATCGCCCAGGAAGCGCATCAATCAGTTAAAAAGCTTTCCCGCCTGTCAGCCATGTTCGATCAGCGATTAAACCTGGCGATCAGCTTTTTGGCAAACAGCTTTTTTCTGTTCGATATACAATGCCTGTGGGCATTGGAAAAATGGAAGCAGCAGCATAAGAACCGGTTTCACGAATGGAGCCGTTGCGTGGGGACTATCGAAGCACTGAATTCCCTGGCAACTTTTGCTTTTAATTATCCTGAGTACCAGTATCCGACTGTAAATGTCGATACCATCTCTATATCGGCTACCCAACTGGCTCACCCGCTGATCTCAGCTAAAGAACGCGTTGCCAATGATGCTACTTTCGGCATGAGCGAACAGCTGGTGTTGGTAACAGGTTCTAATATGTCGGGCAAGACCACCTTTTTACGCACGCTGGGGGTAAATCTTATTCTGGCACAATGCGGCGCGCCGGTTTGTGCCTCGTCCTTTATGTTTACTCCTATGGTCATTCGCAGTTCAATACGGGTAAGCGACTCCCTGCAAGAGCATACGTCTTATTTTATGGCCGAACTAAAGCGACTGCAACAGATCATTCATTATCTGAAACAGCAAACGGCGCCGGTATTGATTTTAATTGATGAAATTTTACGCGGTACCAATTCTGAAGATAAAACGCATGGGTCGGAACAGTTCATTAAAAAGTTAATACAATACCGTTGTCTTACCTTGTTTGCCACCCACGACCTCACACTCAGCCGGCTGGAAGAAGATCTGCGCGGCAAAGTAAATAACTATTGTTTTGAAAGCACTATTAGTAACGGCGAGTTGTTGTTTGATTATAAACTGCAACGTGGCGTGGCCAAGAATAAGAACGCTTCTTTTTTGATGGAGAAGATGGAGATCATTTAAGGGTAAAGGTTGTAGTGTCAATGGGTACACTTGCAATTTTTAGATTTTTATATTATTTTTGGCGCAAAGGCGTTAAGGGTTTTTAATTAAAATTTTACTGGTTTCCATTTGGGACCACCTATAACCCTATTATGAAACGACTTTTACCCCTGGCCTTTTTGCTTATTAGCTTCACAAGTATTGCACAGTCTGGCTCAATAGATCCTTCTTTTGGTATCAACGGAAAAATAGTAGAAAATTTTGGTTTTGCTTATTTCAGGGTAAGCTGCGGAGCAGTACAAAACGATGGCAAGATCATTATTGGTGGTTCGGCTGAAAATGGTACTAATGGCTTTAATAATATAGATTTTTTCCTCACCCGTTTCAATGCCGATGGCACCATTGATAACAGTTTTGGTAATAATGGAATTGTATATTCAGATATTAGCAACAAAAACCAGGATTACCTGGAAAAACTGGTCATATTACCCAATGGAAAAATACTGGCTATAGGTAATAGCACATTTTTTTTAAACGATTGGGTCCTCCGCAAAAGTTTGGCGCTTTTTACCGCCAATGGCCAGCTTGATGCTGGTTTTAATGGTACAGGTACGATATATTCTCATACCCTTTTGCCTGGTGTCATTATTGACGCAGTAGCACAAGCCGACGGTAAGATCTTAATTGCAGCCAGCAATACGACCTCAGGTAGTTTAGCAAAGCATATGAAGTTTTACTGGCTAAACCAGGATGGAACGGTTGATAATAAAAAATTAGAACTGCAAAGATTTGCCACTGCTAACGACTATACCGTAAATTCTGTTGGGGTGTTACCTGATGGAAAAATACTGACAGCCGGATTTGAATATAATAAAGCTTTTTTGGCACGTCACAAGGCCAATGGAAACCTTGACAGTACTTTCGGTACCGATGGACGCATTACGCAGGGGCCTAATTATCTGGGCGGAGCATACCTGACGCTCAATGCCGACAGCACCCGGTTTTATACTTTATTGGGAGCTCACGGCAGTCTTTATTCCTATGGCCCGGTATGGATACAAAAAATGTTGCTGGATGGAACACCTGATGCCAGTTTTGGTAATAACGGCGTTGTAGCATTGCCGGCCGATTCAAGCCGGATGGTTTATCTTGAAACATTAAAATATATGATCCAGCCCAATGACAGGATCGTTATGGGCGGTGTAACAACAAATGGATTGGGGATTAACCAGTTTTCGGCACTCAGGTTATTGCCTAACGGCTCAGTAGATAATAGTTTTGGCAGCGATGGTATTATACCCGGTGCTGCAGGCGGTACCCGGCATGAAACGGCACTGGTGCTGACGCAGCTCAATGGAAAATCGATCATTGCAGGATATGAGCTGCAGGACGGAAAATACAAGGTCGCTCTTACCCGGGTGAACGGCGACGGTAGTGCTGACAACAGTTTTAACCAGGGCGGCATCGCCTCTGTATCTGTTGGGTCAGGAACGCTTCATACAGACTGTGGACAGGATATTAAGGTGCTGCCTGATGGAAATATGCTGGCTTCCTTTTTTTCAATGAATGGCATTTTTGGCAGTGTAGGACTGGTAAAATACAAAGCTGATGGCAGCCGCGATCAGAGCTTTGGCACCAATGGATTAGTGTACTGCGATATTAGTACCCATCCCTATCCTGATTTTGCTTCTTTTTATTCCCCCTCAGGTGGAAATGCGCCCATAGGCACCGATGCCCAGGGGAATATTTATATATTAGGCCCCTCTTATAACACGGCCAAAAGGAAGCATGGGCTTACTGTATTAAAGTTCACCCCTACGGGCAAACGGGATTCTTCCTTTGCCGACTATGGCAGGAAAAATTTCTATCTCCCCGATCTGGAGAGCAACGTCCCGATCGGCATGGCCATTCAGGCCGACGGAAAGCCTGTTATTGCGGTAGTCACATCCTATTCAACGTCTGCTCCCGACACTAACTATATTACCTTACTGCGTTTGAATACAGACGGCTCACCCGATCTTTTATTCGGAGTGAACGGGCAGGTGCGTGAAAATCAGTTTACCGAGGAATTGGATAGCCGGAACCAAACAAGCAGGTTGATCATACAGCCCGATGGAAAAATATTATTGTGCGGAGAAGCAAAAATTCCCGCCTATGTACGTTTTGCCATTCGCCGGTATAACGCAAATGGGTCGGTAGACCAGCAGTTCAACAATGGCGTCATGGTTGTAACTGATGTTATTCCCAATAAGGTAAATATTGCTACCGCAATTGCCTTGCAACCCGATGGAAAAATACTGGTTGCCGGTACCAGTAACCCCGGCAGCGCGGTGATGGTACGGTATACTGCTGAAGGATTCAAAGATCCTACATTTGGTGAAGAAGGTATTAAAAAAGACATTCTTGGTGTAGGGAATGTGAGCAACATCCTGGTTCAACCTGATGGAAAGATATTGATAGCAGGCGACGTTTTTGATGAGGATGCCGCTACTGACCAGTCGTTCATCAAGCTGGCGCGGTTACGGGCCGATGGTTATGCGGACTCTGCATTTGGAAATAACGGTACCACAAGTATTGTTACCTCGGGCGTAATGCAGGATATAACAGGCGCCATGGCAATGACCCAGGACGGGCGTATACTGGTATGTGGCGCTACTACAGCCGGATGGGATGACGCCTATGGACGACAGATCTGTAACTTTGTTATATATGGATTCAAGAATACCATTGTCGATTGCTCAACCATTAAAGCCAATGCAGGCCGTGATACAGCCATTTGTTCTGGTGAAAGCGTGGTCGTTGGCGCCCCTGCCGTGCCGGGTTATGCATATAGATGGGGACATGGCCCTGCAATAAGTTCCACAACCATTGCGCAACCAACAGTACAAACTTACTATAATACAGAATATATTTTAACGGTTGTGGATGCCGCAGGTTGTGCTCATGCAGATAGCGTGTTCGTTAAAGTAAATCTGTTACCAGACATCCCAACGACAAACCCGGCCGGATCATTCACGTTTTGCCAGGAGTATTTTGGGGGTTTGATATTTTCTACTTCGGCTACTGGTTCCCTGCAGTGGTTGAAAAACGGGGTTATTATTCCCGGTGCAACCGACGCCACTTACAGGGCAGAGACAACCGGTCAGTATTCTGTTCAGGTCAAAGATACGAATACCTGTGCTGCTACTTCCAGGTTTAGCATACTTACCGTTAACCCGTCACCAGTGACACCATTGGTAAGTACCAGCGGACCGCTCACATTCTGCCAGGGTGGTTCTGTGCAACTTTCTACCCCGGCTACTACCGGTTCGCTGCAGTGGTTTAATTATGGATTTGCCATTGCGGGCGCCAATAGTAATACCTACCAGGCAACTGCATCAGGTCAGTATACAGTACGGGTAACAGATAATAATACCTGTTATGCTACTGCTTCCAAAACGACTGTTACCGTTAACCAGGTTCCAGCCACCCCATCGGTTTATGCTGGCGGACCGCTCACATTCTGTCAGGGCGGCACTGTGCAACTTTTAACTACGGCTACTGGTTCACTGCAGTGGCTGAACAATGGAGCTGTTATTGCAGGCGCCAATAGTAATACCTACCAGGCAACTGCGTCGGGTCAGTATTCCGTTCAGGTCACAGATACGAATAGCTGTTCTGCTACTGCTTCGGCCATTGGCGTTACCGTTAACCAGCCGCCTGTTCCTGTCATTACCCAGAACGGACATGTTCTGCAGTCTTCTGTAAGCACCGGCAATCAATGGTATCGGAACGACACTGCCATTCAGAGCGCTACCGGGGCAACCTATAATGCCAATACCCCCGGAAATTATACTGTTAAAGTAACGTTGAACGGTTGCCCGGCTGCGGTATCGAATGTCATTACCATTGTAACTACTGGTATCAATTCACCAGAGCTGGATAGAAGGATCGTCATTGCTCCCAACCCCATTATTGATGATCTGAATATTCAGTATTCAGGGAACGTTGGCCGTTTCATTATAACGGTGCAGGATATTTATGGCGTACAGATATACGGCCCGGGTAATTTTACCACCAACTTCAGGTTGGATATGCGTAACTATCCTGCCGGGGTATATGCCGTGCGCATACTCAATACACTTAATGGCGAACAGATACACCGCCTGATCATGAAGCCGTAATTGATCTTATCACATTCAACTATAAATAAAAAGCCCCCTGCATCACTGCAAGGGGCTTTTCGTCTTTTATGATCTCCTGTCGTTATTTCACTTCTTCGTACTCGGCGTCGGTTACGTTTTCACCACCACCACCGCCGTTTCCGGGTTGTTGTTGATTACCACCGGCGCCTGCTCCAGGTTGCTGGCCACCGCCGGCCTGATCGCCCTGGGTAGCTTTGTACAACTCTTCGCTGGCTGCTGTCCAGGCATTGTTCATTTCTGTGGTAGCAGCATCAATGGCGCTCAGATCCTGTGATTTGTGTGCTTCTTTCAGCTTGTTCAGCGCATTTTCAATAGGCGCTTTTTTGTCGGCCGGGATCTTCTCACCGTATTCCTTCAATTGTTTCTCTGTTTGGAAGATCAGGCTATCGGCCTGGTTGATCTTATCGATCTTTTCCCGTTCAGCCTTATCTGCAGCTTCATTCACTTTGGCTTCATTCCTCATTTTTTCGATCTCTTCCTTGCTCAAACCGCTACCGGCTTCAATCCTGATCTTTTGTTCTTTGCCGGTGCCCTGGTCTTTTGCTGTTACGTGCAGGATACCGTTGGCGTCGATGTCAAAAATTACTTCAATTTTTGGCAAACCACGCGGTGCAGGCGGAATATCTGTCAGTTGGAAACGGCCCAGGCTCTTATTCTGGTTAGCCAAAGGACGTTCGCCCTGTAATACATGGATCTCAACACCGGGTTGGTTATCACTGGCGGTTGAGAATATTTCTGATTTCTTGGTAGGTATCGTTGTGTTGGCCGTGATCAATGGTGTCATCGCATTGCCTAAAGTTTCAATACCCAGGCTCAGCGGTGTTACGTCGAGCAACAGTACATCTTTCACTTCACCGGTTAATACGGCGCCCTGAATAGCAGCTCCAACGGCTACCACTTCATCGGGGTTTACACTTCTGTTGGGTTTTTTGCCAAAGAATTTTTCAACCAGTTCCTGTACTTTAGGTATACGGGTGCTACCACCAACCAGTATCACTTCATCAATTTCTGAAGTTTTCATGCCGGCATCTTTCAACGCTGTTTCGCAAGGATGCAGACAGCGTTCAAATAATTTATCGCTTAACTGCTCAAATTTGGCACGAGTTAATTTTTTAACCAGGTGCTTAGGCACGCCGTCAACGGCTGTGATATATGGTAGGTTGATCTCTGTTTCGGTAGAAGAAGACAGCTCAACTTTAGCTTTTTCTGCAGCTTCTTTCAGGCGTTGTAAGGCCATCGGGTCTTTACGCAGGTCAACGGCTTCATCATTTTTGAATTCGTTGGCCAGCCAGTCCATGATCACTTTGTCAAAGTCGTCACCACCCAGGTGGGTATCACCATTGGTAGATTTTACTTCAAATACACCGTCGCCCAGTTCCAGTACCGAAATATCGAATGTACCGCCACCAAGGTCAAACACGGCAATTTTCTGGTCGTGCCTGCCTTTGTCGAGACCGTAGGCCAACGCAGCTGCGGTAGGCTCGTTCACGATACGGCGAACATTTAAACCGGCAATTTCACCGGCTTCTTTGGTTGCCTGGCGTTGTGCATCATTAAAATAGGCCGGAACGGTAATTACGGCTTCATTAACTTCCTGACCCAGATAATCTTCGGCCGTTTTCTTCATTTTCTGAAGGATCATGGCTGATAATTCCTGGGGTGTATATAAACGGCCGTCTATGTCAATACGTACCGTATTATTGTCACCTTTTGCCACCTTATAGCTCCAGTGACTGATCTCTTCTGTCACCTCGTCAAAGCGACGACCCATGAAACGTTTTACGCTCATGATGGTATTGTGGGGGTTGGTGATGGCCTGGCGTTTAGCCGGATCACCCACTTTACGTTCACCGTTTTTCAGAAAAGCCACTACAGACGGGGTTGTACGGCGTCCCTCATCATTGGCAATTACCACCGGTTCATTTCCTTCCATTACTGCAACGCAGCTATTGGTGGTACCGAGGTCAATTCCTATTATCTTTCCCATATATGCTGAATTTAATGTTCCATTATGGTTATCAATGATTATGCCGTGTGGGGAGAGGGTGAAAAAATGGCAGTCTGACAGACAAATGTGATAATGTGATAATTAGATGATGTGATAATTGAATACAGAAACCCGTGGCAGGCTACCAGGCGAATTCACTCAGGAACTGTATTTGATTATCAAATTATCACATCATTAAATTAGCTAATTTGTTTTTAGTCGCTTTATTCGTAAAATTACCTTTGAATATACTTTTGGTGTGTATATCTTCATGGCTGAACACCACCTATACCTGTTGATTATGCGCAGTAGATCACCCATAACAAGCCTGGTGAGCTACGGTATGACCAAATAAACCATTAGCTGAGCCAGGAAATATGATCGTTTTTGAAATCCGGCATTCCCTTTGAAAGTAAAGGGATTGTCTTAAATAATGTCCCTTAAAAAATACTCTATGGTTTTTCAGTTCTGGGCCCTATTCGCAATTCTAACTGCATGTGTTGTACTCTGCGACAGAAAATTCAACATGTTGCGCGATCTGAGCAAAGCCAGTCCCCGCCCCTACAGTTTTTCGCGGGTACAATTGGCCTGGTGGTCGGTGATCATTATATCTGCCTTTACCACCATCATGCTGCAAACCGGTCACGCTCCCAACTTGCACTCTTCTACCCTTGTTTTACTGGGCATCAGCGCCGGCACTACGGCAGTGGCCCGTGTTATTGACCTGGCCGATCAGCAAAACTCGCTGGTATTCCGGCATCAGGACATAAAAACAAGTAATTTCTTCCTTGATCTGTTATCTGATCAGAATGGGGTAAGCATTCAACGGTTCCAGGCCCTCATTTTCAATGCCGTTTTTGGCATTTGG
>DASUVL010000326.1:0-7455 GCA_036379015.1 Niastella sp. | reverse complement strand
ACCAAAGAAGATATTGCCAAAACCATCCAAATGATCAAGGACCTGCTGCCCTACGAAATGGGCATCTCGGTTTCTTATCCATTACCCGGCACACCATTCTACGAACGGGTAAAAGCCGATCTGACAAAAAAAACAAACTGGACCGATTCCGATGAACTGTTACTGATGTTCCGCAATACATACCCGCCTCAATTTTATAAAAAACTGCATCGCTATGTACATCATGTATTCCGCAAGCAGCAAGGCTGGGTAGCATTGCGCAATGCGGTAAAAAATCCATTGGCGCTTTCATTCAATGATTATAAAAAAATTGCGTCCGCTTGTTTGCATATGCCATCCCTGGTGGTTGAACGGATGCAGTTAAACCGGTATGCGCATGAATAAAGCAACCACCTTTGATGTGCTGGCAGGCGCATACGATGCCAGTTTTGTGAACAGCCTTATTGGCCAGGCGCAACGCCGCATAACTTATAAATGGCTGCGCCCCGTGCTGTCAGGAAAAACAGGCAGTCAGTTGCTCGAGATCAATTGTGGCACCGGCACCGATGCGTTTTGGATGGCGCAAAAAGGTCATTTAGTTACAGCAACCGATGCATCACCTGCCATGATCAAAAAAGCACAACAAAAATCAGCCATAGCCGCTTACCCTAATCAACCCGGTTTTCATACCTGTGCGTTTGATGCCTTGCATAGCACTTTTCATGGTCGCCAATTCGATGGCATTGTTTCCAATTTTGCGGGATTGAACTGTGAATCACCGGCAGGAATGAAAATATTATCAACCCAATTGCAGGAGTTGTTACGACCCGGTGGTTACCTGGCAGTTGTATTGTTCGGGAAATATTGTTTGTGGGAAACGATGTATCACCTGTTGAAAGCGCAGCCCAGGCAGGCATTCAGAAGATGGACCAATAAGGAAGTACTGGTGCCGCTAACCGCAGCTGTACAACAACCTGTATACTATTATTCAATCAAAACATTTGCCCGCTTACTGGCGCCGTTGCAATTGATCGAAAAAAGACCGGTGGGGTTATGCATTCCGCCATCATGGCTGGAGGGGTATATGCAGCAACACCCACGCTTTTATCAAACGCTGTTACAATGGGAAGAAAAGATAGGCGGCGCTTCGTTTGCGACCAGTCTGGCCGATCATTCGTTCATGCTATTTAAAAAAGAAGCATCATGAAGGTTCTGTTAACACATGGATATTTTTTAGAAGAAGATGCCAAAGAACAAGCCATCATGCGGCCATATGTACCGCTTGGCATCCTGTATATTTCGGCCTATCTCGAACAACATGGCTACGATAATGAAGTGTTCGATAGTACCTTTTCTTCATTCAACAACCTATGTGCCCGGCTGCTGCAGGAACGTCCGCAAGTGATTGGTATTTACACCAACCTGATGACGAAACTGAATGTGCTGCGCATCATCCGTTTTATAAAGAGCAGCGATGAGCTGCAACATATGAAAATTGTATTGGGCGGACCAGAAGTAAGAAATCATGCGGTAAAATTTCTGGAGCATGGCGCTGATTTTATTGTAACGGGCGAAGGCGAGCAAACCATGCTGGAACTGGTTCAATATATAGAAGGTACGTTTAGCGGTACATTGGCCGATATAGAAGGTATCTCTTACCTCGACAGCGAAAAAGGTTTGCAACAAAACAAGGAACGTGCGAAATTAAAGAACATCGATGTATTGCCGTTTCCCAACCGCCATAAAGTAGATCTGTCTTTGTATTTCGATGCGTGGAAAAACCGGCATGGCTCCAGTACTATCTCCGTCAGCACCATGCGAGGTTGTCCGTACAGTTGTAAATGGTGCAGCCGTGCCGTATACGGACAAAGTTACCGCCGCAGAAGTCCGGCAATAGTAGCAGAAGAAATTGCCCTGATCAAAGCCAACTATGCGGTTGACAGTATCTGGTTTGTGGATGATGTGTTTACCGTAAGCCACCAATGGCTCGACCAATTTACCCAGGAAATGATGAGCCGTAACCTGGTGATGCCCTACGAATGTATTACCCGTGCAGACCGCATGAATGAAGAAGTGATCATCAATTTAAAAAAGAGTGGTTGCTTCCGCGTATGGATAGGTGCTGAAAGCGGTTCTCAAAAAGTAATCGACCTTATGGATCGCCGGGTAGAAGTAGAACAGGTACAGCAAATGATACAACTGGCCCGCAAGCATGGATTGCAGGCCGGCACATTTATTATGGTGGGTTATCCCGGCGAAACCAAAGAAGATATTTATGCAACCGTACAACACTTAAAAAATGCCGATCCCGATCTGTTTACAATTACGGTAGCCTATCCCATCAAAGGCACACCCTTGTATGCAGAAGTAGAAGATCGCTTTGTAACAAGTTTGCCCTGGGAAAACAGTACCGATCGTGATATAGATTTCACCAGAACGTATAACAGGAAGTATTACGACTATGCCATTCAAATGATCAACTATGAAGTGAATTTCCACAAGGCTTTGAAGAAACCGGTGGCCAATTTATTTAAGCTACCCATGTTAAAGCTGCGGTCGACGCTGGCCAAAGGACATATGTGGGTGGAGGAGCGAAAAAAGGTAATGTGATAATTCGCAAATGGAATACAAATAAGTAAGGTTCTCCATTTTATGTTAAACAGGCAGTGGGTTTATGCGGACCTGACAGGCCGGGCGTGAATGGTGAATGGCTAAAGTACGGTAGTTTATGCGAATGGATTTACTTTTTCATTGCTCATTCTACATTTCTCATTCTTCATTTCTTCCCAACATTGGATATTCAATATTCATCTGTTCACACTGCGACATCTTCTCCGACAACTGCTCCAGCACCTTCTTCTGAAAAAATGCCGGATTCGGTTTTGAAAAATGCTTACCGGTATGTAACCCCATGCGATCACCATGCCCATTAGTTCTTTGTTGTTGCTCCTTCTTCTTCCAGCGCCGGGCAGTAATGCGCATAAGAACATTATCGATGGCATTACCTAACTTGTTATCCAGCAACCATTCCACGCCCCTTTTAAACCAGGTAGATCTGGTTAATAATAGCGAATGCTTATGCATTTTTTGATTTGGAAAATAAGCAGCGGCCCAGTTATTCTGGTCATAAAAACGATCCATGGTTCCATTGCCACAAACTGGTAACAGGGTTACGAGTTCGGTGGCAGTAAAAATATTCTGCTCATCAATGCACATCGCCTCTTCATCAATATAATAGTTCATGCAATACAGGTGCTGATGGCCTGTGATAAATGTTAATTTTTTAAAAAGGTGCATCAGCGTTCTGGCTAACCACAAACGGTTAGCACGGGTGATGATAAAAAAATCAATGTCGGTTTGCTGATCGGCAAAGTTCTTTGATAATGATCCGGAAATACCAATACCCCGCACAAAAGGGAACTGGTATAAAAAGTCGCCTATTTTATAGGCGATCGTTAACAACGATTCAGCTTTATAATTGCCTGCCACTCTTCTTGTATGCAATGCATGATCATACTGCAACGAATAGAAATTCCCCAGGCGGAATATTCTTTTACCGGCAACCAATTGCTGCAATGCCTCCGACACGTCATCCACAGCCACGGACTGATCGAGAAAAGAAGTGATTTCCTCCTTTGTAAGCGGATAATTGAAAATATCAAAATAGGCTAATGCTTTAATGATACTCTGTTGAGTTTGTACAGGCATTCAGTAAGTATTGTTAATTAAAGGCAACTCTATAAATATTATAGCCGTATACTTGTATTAAGAATACTATGATTCCTGAAAAAAGGTTGCCTTTGTTGAAAAGGACCGTTCTACGCAAATATGTTGATACGAAAAGAGGTTATTTCGTTTGTAAACGAATACTGGATGTATTGTTTGCAACGGTAATTATTATAACCTTGTTAAGCTGGTTATTACCGGTGCTGGCTTTATTAATAAAGCTCACATCAAAAGGACCTGTATTCTTTCTGCAAAGACGTACCGGTCGGGGGGGAAGATCATTTACCTGTTACAAACTACGCACATTAATTCATAACCCGGTGGCCCATACTAAACGCACAGCGATTCAGGAGGAACCTGTAACATCCCTGGGGCGGTTTCTTCGGCAGTCGAATCTCGATGAACTGCCCCAGTTTTTTAATGTGTTTACAGGCGACATGAGCATTGTAGGTCCCCGGCCACATATGCATGCCGATTGTAATGCCTTTGCCGAACTCATTCCCGCGTATAAATTCCGCAATCTTGTAAAACCGGGTATTACCGGCCTGGCCCAAGTAAAAGGCTATCATGGGAAGATCATCAGCCGCGAATGCATATATAAAAGGTATGAATGGGATGTTTGGTATGTACAGCATGCCGGCATGTGGCTGGATATATATATAATATATACCACTGCCTGGCAGCGGGTATTATTTCTGGCTGGAAATAAAAAAGCCATCAATCCCCGCAACCGGATCGAAATACCGGCGGGAAATCCCCAAACTCCTGCTTACAAACTGAAAGCCCGCCCGGATGACCTGATCGGACGGACTGCCAACGTCGCAGCAACAGAAACCCAGAACTAAGGACCGGCAACCGTCCCAACTAGTCGGGACCGTCACGCATCAGGAATCAAACCTTTAGTCAGGAAACTGGTAACTGGCGTCAGCTTAGCCGGGAGTAACCGCCAACTAAGAACCTAAAACTCACCCAATTATAGTAATTTTGAAGGTAATTAAGGTAGTACCAGGCAGCAAATTGATCAGATAGGGCATGATTTTGCCATTTTTTTGCATTTACGTTTAGCTGTTTGCCTGAGAATCCCTACCTTTGCAAACTCTTTAAAAGGGTAGTTCATGAATAGCCGACGGAATTACGATATAGCTTTTGTAGGATTGAAACCGGGCACTCATGAGTTTGAATATACCATCGACGAAAAGTTCTTTGTAGAATACCAGGAGCAGGACTTCCGGAATTGCACAGCGCTTGTAAAACTGGCGCTGGAAAAGCAGAACGGTTTTATGCTTCTGAAATTTGAGGTTGGTGGCAAACTGGAGGTAACCTGTGATCGCTGTGGCAATGATTTGCCACTGGAACTGTGGGATGAATTCAACATCGTTGTAAAAATGGTGGAAGAACCCGATGTAATGAATGAACAAGAAGAAGATCCGGACGTTTATTACATTTCAAAAGGCGAAAGCCATTTGCACATTGCCGACTGGATCTATGAGTTTATTAACCTGAGCATTCCTATGCAACGGATGTGTGCTGATGATGAAATGGGCGGACCGCACTGTAATAAAGAAGTGCTGGAAATGCTTAAAAAACTCGAGGAGCAGAAACAACCGGACAGCAACCCATTATGGAAGGGACTGGAAAAATTTAAAGACCTGGAAGACAGTTGATTTTTTTAAATGACTTATAAATTTTGAGTGTATGCCTAATCCAAAACGGAGACATTCCCAACAAAGGGGTGCAAAAAGAAGAACCCACTACAAGGCTGAAAAAGTGACCTTAAGCAAGGACAGCACTACTGGTGAAACGCATGTTCGTCATCGCGCTCACGTAAGTGAAGGAAAGTTATATTATAAAGGAAAAGTAGTTGTTGAAAAGGCTTAATTACATAAGCCCGTTTTTTAAACTCCTTTTTATTATTTTATAATAAGCCTCGTTGCCGGAAATGACTATCTGTTTAGACATGATGGGCGGAGACTTCGCACCACTGGAAGCAGTGAAAGGAATCCGCGATTACCTGACAGAAGCTGACAATCCGGCTCTGTTGTTTTTAGTAGGTGATGAAGCGCAGATCAATCCATTGCTGCTGCAACATCAGATACCTGCCGATAAGGTACGCGTGTTCCATGCTCCCCAGGTTATTGATTATAACGAATCTCCTACCAAAGCATTGAAAGAAAAGCAGCAATCATCCATTGCTGTTGGCTTTCACCTGCTGGCGTCGGGTAAAGCAGGCGCTTTTATCAGCGCCGGAAATACCGGAGCCATGTTGGTGGGCGCCATGTATAGTATCAAACCTATAGAAGGCGTTCAGCGGCCTACTATCTCTACTATTATTCCCAAAGACAACGGAACCACCGGTTTATTGCTCGATGTGGGCTTGAATGCCGACTGCAAACCCGAGCACTTAAATCAATTTGCCCTATTGGGTTCGCTATATGCGCAACACATTCTGGGTATTGAACAACCCCGCGTGGCCTTATTAAATATTGGGGAAGAAGAAGGAAAAGGTAACCTGCTGGCACAAGCCGCCTATCCCCTGCTTAAAGAAAATGAGCAGATCAATTTTATAGGCAATGTGGAAGGCCGGGATATTTTGCCCGATAAAGCCGATGTAATTGTGTGCGATGGGTTTACTGGTAATATTATCCTGAAGATGGCCGAATCCTTCTACGAGATCACCCACCGCAAAGAGGTAAAAAACGAATACCTCGACCGCTTTAATTTTGAATTGTATGGCGGAACCCCCGTGTTAGGCGTTGCCAAACCGGTGATCATTGGCCATGGTATCTCCCATGCCAAGGCATTCAGCAATATGATTCATCTGGCGCAGAAGATGATCGCCACTGACCTGATGGAAAAAATGAAAGCGAGTTTCGAATCAAAATAATTGGTTCTCTTCAATAATATTAAACGCCGGTCTGATTACTCAGCCGGCGTTATTTTTTGGTTTAATCACAATAAGATTACCGGGATATCGGGATGGGCGCTACAGAGCGCGGCACGAAACATTATTGTCTTTAACTTAGCCGGGACCATTTGCCGATTGCTCCCGGTTGAGCCGGGACCGTTTCACGATTTTTCTTACCTTCCGCACTGAAGCCTGTTTTCCATGAAAGAGATCATTGGTTACCTGCGGAATTATATTCAGTCCGTCAACCGCATTGTTTTTCTGCTCACTACCCTCTTTGTAGCCATCGCCATCACCTGTAATTATAGCCTTGGTATAAACCGAGCCATTGTTGCCTTACCCTTTTGGTGGCAGCGCATTGCCGGCTTCTTTGTGCTATTTGGTTTTATTTTTTCAACCGCCTGGTTCCTGCAATTCCTGCTTGCTCCCGCCACCATTCCCCATAACCGGTTCTTTTTTGTGCTGTTGCTGGCAGCACCGGCCATTTTTGCCCTCAAAATAACGTTCGATGAAGTTGCCAGCTATCTTACCCAACACCTCACCATTCCCTGGAACGGGTATTGGTATAAAGTGCTTGACTGGCCTTTAAAATTTTTAGCAGTGTTCATACTGGTCACCGCCATTTGGCAATTGGGCCAATTTGGAAAACCGGTAGCGGGATTACAGGCAAAAGGGTTCAAAGTGCAACCTTACCTCTTGCTGCTCCTGGTGATGGTGCCGCTGATAACTTTTGCAGCCACCCAGGACGATTTCCTGCATACCTATCCCAAAGTGCAGCGCATTGATGGATTAGAGCAATATGTACAACATACCTTTCCCTGGAAAGGACTCTATGAACTTTCCTA
>DASUVL010000325.1:0-3412 GCA_036379015.1 Niastella sp. | reverse complement strand
TTACCTTCTTTTCGTGCCTGGCCATTTGTATAGCCTGTCTCGGCCTTTTGGGTCTGTCTACCTTCATGGCGCAACAGCGTGTAAAGGAAATAGGGGTTCGAAAAGTGCTGGGCTCATCGGTAAGCGGAATCGTGATATTGTTGTCGAAGGACTTTATTAAACTCGTACTCATCGCTATTGTTATTGCAGTGCCGCTTTGCAGTTGGGCCATGAACCAATGGTTGCAGGATTTTGCTTATCGCATCACTATAGGACCTGTAGTATTTATAGAAGCCGGAATAATCACCGTGGGGGTGGCATTGGCAACCATAGCATGGCAATCCGTTAAAGCTGCCAGGGTTAACCCGGTACAGTCGTTGAGGAATGAGTGAGGGAATAATATTAGATAACCGGAAGCTTATGGAACGGATATTTTTTCTGTAATAGTGCCCTCCGAAGTTATTACCTGTATTACATATACACCCGGCGTCAATTGATTGAAACGGGCGAGCCCGTTTTGTAATATCCCCTGTTGCCATACCCGTCCATCTATTCCGCTTAGTTTATATTTTTCATGGCTGCCATTTCGTAGCTGCACGGTTATTGCCTGCTTGCCACTAAGGTACCACGTTAATGCATAATTGACTGAAAAGCTCACTGCTTCCACTTTGCTGTATTGCGGCTGACCAGTTGTTGAAGTCCATGCCAGCCGGTAGTAATTGATACCGGTTAATGGCTGCTTGTCGGTAAACCGGTAACTACACGAGGCCGTACAGTTTCCATCTGCAGCTACAGCTCCAATAGTTTGCCAGTTGGCGCCATTCGAACTGCGTTGTATAGTAAAACTACCGTTATATTGATCGGTGGAAGTTTGCCAGGTCAGCAAGGACTGATCGCCGGAGGCCATGGCGGAAAAACCGAGCAGGCTTACCGGCAACACAACGAGTGTGCCCTGTACATTTATATTGTCGAAGGTGCTGTTGTCGAGGGCTCCGGTGCTGCTGCCCGAACTCGCCGCCAGTCCTACGTAATAAATATTGTCCATAGTTACCGTGCTTGTGCCAATGGTAAACCAGGTAACGCCATCGGAAGACTGGAATGCGGTGAATGTATTGCCAACGCGCTGCAACCTGAGCCATACAGGTATCCACGTAAATCTATCTCCACCTATCCAGCTCATGGTTCCGCCCGTTGATGCCCTCGTTCCGAATCCTGCCAGGCGCCAGCCAACATCGCCCAATTTTATAAACAGCGTTTTGGCATTGGGCAACAATGATTCGCGGATCATAATGCCTGTTTTACTCAGGGTGCCAGCTACATTCAGCAGCCGTGCCGAGATCGTAATATCACCGGTCGCTTTTGTATACGCATAATGAAATGAATCGGAAACATTACCGATACCGCTGCCGGAACCATTGACCAGGAAGGTATTGTTCCCAACAGGGGTATAGCTCGTACTGCCTGCCGTAATCACACCACCAATATCCTGGCTTGCCCATCCAGCGGGCAACGATGCTGAGGCAGCCCTGGGCGTTGCGCTGGCTTCTGCAGAGTTACTGCTCGTTCCCGATTGATTGATGGCGGCTACAACATAATAATAAGGGACATCATTGCCTGCTGTCAGATCGGTATATTGAGCGGTCGTATTATTCTTCCATGAAGCTATTGTAGTATAAGGTCCACTGCTGGCAGTGGCGCGTTGCACCCGGTATCCCTGTGCCGTATAACCGGCCGAAGGCGTCCATTTCAGGTCTATGCGCGAAACACTGGCCGTTGCTGTTAATCCCGTGGGAGTGGGAGGAATGGGAGAAGGTGGATAGGGAGAAGCGTCACCATCGAGCGTGAAGGCAAGCGTACCATAACCAAAATGATCTCCATAGCTGCCGGGTTCGGGTCGTTGCACCTGCGCCATCAATTTACAGTTAGGGGCAGATAAGCCCTTCAGTACCGCATAGTGATTGTACATCAGTTCCCATACAGGACGGGTAGCGCCCCGACCATTGGTAGCAACGTAAAAATGTCTGTCATTCACGCAATCGTTATAATATTGAAAAGGCACATCCTGGCACAAGTTATATTGGGCCACGTATTCTGCCCCTGCCAGCACGCGATTGTTATCGTATGCGAAAAGATCTTGTCCCTGGTTCCAGGCAATCTGGCAAATATAACCCACCAGGCCGATGCCCAACTGCGTATGTCCCTGGTCGCGACCGCTTTCCTGCCACTGACCCAGATTGCCGGGATGGAGATAATACACAGTTCTTTCAATATTGCCATTGCCGATACCTGTTTTAAAATAGTTAACCCCCTGGTTGAATTTTTCTGCGTCGTCGCAAAGCACGCCAATGGCCATCAATGCCTCTATACAGGCAAGATCCCAATTGGCAAAGAAGTGGGTTGAGCAGGATCCCTGGTGGTTCAATAGAAAATCATTACAGGCAGGGTAGAGATAAGTGATCATCATATTCTTAAACCGGTTGAAGTCTGCGGTAGCCCATCCGGGATACAATCGTAACACTTCTGCCGCCAAAGCAAAATTGCAGGTAGGTAGTCCATTCAGGCCAGGTATATCGGCGCCGGTAGGTACCTGGTTCACTGCTGCAGACCAGGCATTACATATTCTTACCGCACATTCGGCATAGCTGACATCGCCTGAAATATACCAGCGGATTGCATTCAGGTAAGCCGCATGCGCGTCGAAGTCAGCCTGCTGGCGGCTGTCTCCCAGGTTGGCAAGCGGTGTGGGTGTATAGGTGTTCCTTGCCCGGGAGTTGGTGATCAGTATATTCCAGTCGTCTATCCATGGATGCTCGCCGGCAGCCACTTTTGCTTTCATCCGATCCAGATCGGTCAGCGTATGCAGGCCGCCGGGATGAACGAAGGATTGCGCTCCCGCATGCAGGGTGGAGGTAAATAATACTAACAATGTTACAATGGCTATCTTAACTGAGGAACAAATTCCTGCCAGCAAATGTGCAGTTGGTAAGCTTGTTTTCATGAATACCGGTTGGAGGATTTGGTTTTATATTATGTTTTAACATAAAACAACAATAATGCCATTGCTATGTGAATTATTTAAAATGTGTGTTTCTTTCTGCGTTTACGGAACTGGTAAACATTAATTCCTCGTGAATGAGGAAATTTTTTGCATAAAGCAATTTCTTTTTCCATCTTAGCAACATTACTGCCAGAACATATTAATAATAACTTTCATCTTATTCGTCCTGTAATTTAATTTATGACCATCCAAAGTACCTCGCATTGGGACAACAGACACCAGTTCGTTTTTTCACGGTAGCATTGGTAAAGTGGCCCTATATAATTATGAGCAGAGTGCTGCGCAATCGCTACAACATGCAGAAAAGATATGGAACCCATAAAAAGCAGCTATTGATCAGCACCGATCTGGCAACACCTGTTTTTACACACTTAA
>DASUVL010000324.1:0-4135 GCA_036379015.1 Niastella sp. | reverse complement strand
CGGAGAACGGATCGCCGGGTTGACTTGTCTTTGTACCATATCGCGAAGTAATCAGGTTGAACTTACCGCTATTGATTACCGCCTGCGCCTGTGCTTCAGCCAGATCATTCTTACCCATACGTAAATACGTTTCGGCCAGTAATTGCTGCGCCATGGCCTTGTTGGCACGGCCAAACAATTTACCTTTTGAGTTCGTCTTCACATTATCGATGGTTGGCAAATAGGTAGCCGCTAACGTAAGGTCGGCAACGATCAAAGCGTTTACAGAATCCAGCGAGGCCCTGGTAAAATCTGTTTTTGGTTTTGCAAGCGGTTCGGTAACCAACGGTACCCGGCCAAATAAAGTGGCCAGCGTATTGTATGCATACGCCCTGAAAAAGCGGGCTTCCGAATTAAAGACGTTCTTGCCGGCATCGGACAACCTGGTATTGGCCGGGTTTTCGACACTAGCAATTATATTATTGGCATTATTGATCATTTGGTAAGCCCAGTTCCAGGTAAAGGAAGCAGCTCCATCTGTTGAGATCAATTGCGTATAATCGTAATAAGGCACTTCAATACCTTGTTTCTGGGTAGGCGGCACCCAGGCGATATCAGTACCGGCGTTCCATACACTGGACCAACCCTGTGCATCGCTTTTTGAAAAGAACAAACCCATCTGATAATACAATCCTATTGCAGCCGCATCGAGACCTAATGAATCAGTAAGGTTTTCGGGGGTATAGTTTGAATATAATTGCTCATTTAGAAATGTTTTCTTGCACGAATACAATCCCTGCAAGGCCAGGTACACACACAATATTGTGATTATATGCTTTTTCATTTGTACTTAAGTTTGAGATGATCAATTAACGGAGCCCTACATTAACACCAAAGATGAATGATCTTACCAGCGGATAGTTATTATCCCATCCACCGCTTCCACGGAACGTAAAGTCGTTCTCAGGGTCCCAGCCCACCCAGTCGGTGAATGTATACAGGTTACGACCACTTACATAAAAGGTTAAGTTACCCAGCCCTGTTCTGGTCAACATTTTTTGCGGGGTTGTATAACTTAAAGTAACATCCTTGATACGGGTATAACTATTATCTGAAGCATATCCATAACTGCGGGTAATGGCACTAGGGACTAAGGACGGTCTTGAGTTGCTTTTGTTCTCTTCCGTCCAGTATCCGATCTCTTTTGGCGTGTTCATACGGCCGGCCTCATCGGCAAAGGTCATGTTCACATTGTTTCTGATTGCACCTTGAAAGGTTTGAATAAATATGTTCAGGTGCCAGTTCCTGTAGTGAAAAGTGTTGGTCAATCCGCCGATCCATTTTGGCAAGGTAGAACCGATTATGCGTTTATCATCGGGAGTAACCGTTTTACTGCCATCCATATCAGCAAATTTCAGGTCGCCGGGTTTGGCATTAAGGTCTTGTGAAGAAGGGTCTTCCCCCTTTTGCCAAACACCTTGCAGCACGTAATCGTATATTACGCCTATTGGCTGGCCAATAAACCACCGGTTACCCACATCGTCTTTTTTATCACCATACAGGTCAAGGATCTTATTTCGGTTGCGGGAGAAGTTCACCATAGTCTCCCATTTGAAATCTGTAGTCTTTACGTTGATGGTATTCAGTGTTATCTCCAACCCATTATTAGCCAGTTTACCCAGGTTATCCCATACGTTTGTATAACCGGTTGCATTGGGCAGGTTACGTTTCAACAGGATGTCTGTTGTGCGGGTGCTATACACTTCTACTGTACCGGTAATACGACTATCAAGTACACTGAAGTCTACGCCTGCATTGAAACCGGTGGTGTTTTCCCAGGTCAGGTTCTTATTACCCATGGTGGCGGAGCTTACTACGCCTACGGTACTTACACTATTGAATGGAAAACGAACAGATGCATTTGCAGACGCCGTTCCATTGGGGTCAATGGCCTGGTTACCCGATTTACCATAGGACAACCGCAACTTCAGGTTGTTTACAAAAGCTACCGTGCTCATGAATTCTTCATTACTAATGTTCCAACCCAGGGCAAATGAAGGGAACAGTCCGTATTTGTCGGTATTGGCGCCAAATGCCGAATAGCCGTCGCGGCGGGCGGTAACTGTTAACAAATAACGGCTATCGTAATTATAGTTCACCCGCGCCATTTGCGAAACAAGCGTACTACGGCTTTGGTACGAACCATACACGTTAGCGCCATTGAAATAGCCCACGTAACCCGGGCTGAGAGATGCTGCAGCACTTATATTTTTGTAAGACAGGTCATCGTTTATAAAACCGACACCAACGGTACTGCTTCCGAAAAAGTCGTTGCGTTGTGCACTGTACAACCCGGTAAAGTCAATATGATGTTTAGCCCAGTCTTTGGTATAGGTTAGAATATTTTCAAAAAGCCAGTTCTTGTTATTCATGCTGGCTACCGTTGCAGTTCCCAGTTTGTCATCAAACCTGCGACCAACATAATTGGCGCTATCGCGGGGCAGGTACGACCAGGCTGCGTTGGCACGATATTTCAGTCCCGGTATAATTGCCGGTTTCAATTCAAGATAAAAAGTACCATTCAGGTTGTTGCCCCGCGTCATACGATCGTCATACAAACTTGACAGCGGATTCTTATACAACTGCTCACCATACATTGGGTAGATCTCATAATCGCCATTGTCTTTGCGCAAGGTGCCATACGGGCTCATACTGGCGCCCAGATAAAAGTTCGCCCTTCCGCCATCATAATTATTATTGGCAAAAAATAATGAAGTACCCACGGTGAGGTAATCAGTAAGATTTATATCGAGATTGGAACGGATGCTTAACCGGCGGTATTGATATCCTTTTACCACTCCTTTCTGGTTCAGGTATTCGCCAGACAAATAATACCGTACATCTTTAGTGCCGCCCGATACACTCAAATTGTGATCCTGTATAATGCCTTGTTGGGTTACCTCTTTTATCCAGTCAACCGTTTTACCGGCACTGTAATTGTCTCTTTCAAAAACATTGGGTAATACCTGAGTTTGCGTTTGGGAGGGGGTCGCCTGCTTCCAGTAGTCGGCATACTTTTGCACATACTCTTCAGGACTATTTGGTTCCAATACATGCGCCAGGTTCTCTAATCCGGCATAGCCATTATAACGGATCAACGCCTTGCCCGAAGTACCTCTTTTGGTAGTGATAAGGATAACCCCATTGGCGCCGCGGGTACCATAAATGGCCACGGCAGAAGCGTCCTTCAACACTTCAATGGAAGCGATGTCATTTGTATTGATGTCGTTGATATTACCGCCGGTAGTACTGAAAGGAATACCATCCACTACAATGAACGGCGTTCTGTTGGCATTCACTGAATTGATACCACGAACAGTAACCGTTGCGCCGCTGCCTGGTACTGAAGACCCCTGGGTTACATTTAAACCAGCCACTGAACCCTGCATTGCCTGGTACACGTTGGTAACCGGTAATTCGCTCAAACGCGCTTTAGGTACTGATACCACCGAACCTGTTACATCTGATTTCTTTTGGGTACCATATCCTATTACAACTACCTGGTTCAGATCGGCTACATTTTCCTGTAACACCACATCGACCATATGCCGGCCTTTAACGGGGATTTCCTGATCGAGAAAGCCCACCGAACTAAATACAAGTACGGCGTTCTCACTGGTTACATTTATGGCGAAGATGCCATGTTCTTTGGTAGACGTACCATTGCTGGAACCTTTTTCCTGTACGGTCACGTTCGGCAAAGGATTATTGCGAGTATCTGTAACCCGGCCTGTTACTTCAAAAGCCGTTGGCGTACGTTCTTCCACGGCAACTTTTTGCTCTGTTGAAATAACAATGAGATCGTTGCCTACAATTTTATACGTGAGGGAGGTTTTATTCAGCAATTGTTTCAACACATTACCAACCGGTTCACTTTGCACGTTGATATTGATCTTTTGCTCGGCCGGTAATATCTCTTCATTGTATACAAACCTGAAATATGTTTGCCGTTCGATTATTTTAAATGCCGTTCTTAATGAAGCATTTGCCAGTTTTAAGGTAACCTTTTCCTGGGCAAACCCATTATACGCCATGGTATGAAGCGAAAAAAAGCAGATCAGCAGAACAGTCATTTTCATCAGCAGCAAGCATTTGA
>DASUVL010000323.1:0-4312 GCA_036379015.1 Niastella sp. | reverse complement strand
TACGGCTACGAGCGGTCAACGTGGCTTTAACCGGTTTGCTTTGCGCATGAAAGATGGCAGGCAGATCGCTCAGCGATCCACTCACATAAAAATCAGAATGGCCGATATTGCAAACCAGCGAATCAAGGCGTACAAAGCCATTTTTCATATTCGCTTGCAGATTCAGATGCTCTACGTTATATGGATAATTGGGTATGCGGAACGTAAGGTTGCGTACAGTGAGTTCGCTTTGTATGCCCTCGGTAAGCTTTCCCATCGATTGTTCGGGCGTACTGATGTCCATCAGTTCCTTGAAATTCATTTTAAGGCTGATCTGGCCGGTGAGGCGTTGCAGATCCTGGATGCCAAGGAATGCGCCGATAAATTCAAGTTCCAGTTTTGAATTTACCTGCATGAGAATTTTCGGATTCTCAAAATTGCGCATAATAAAATTGCCGTCAAAAACACCTGTGCCTGGTTTGGCATGCATGCCCAGCAGGCGCAGCTCAGAAGTTTTCAGGCTCTGTCCGTCTCCGTTGGTATAAAAGCCTTTAAAGGTCAGGGAGTCCAGCTTTTTGTCGGATTTGGAATTGTGCAGCCACGCATTGGCGCAACCGAAGGATACGTCGATGCGGGGCATTTGCCCATTGGCGAGACTGCCTTTTACCGATCCTTCGAAGTTGACGTGACCGTCATAGCGAAAATGTTTCAACTGTTTGGCAACTGATTCCGGAACAAAGGCAAATAATTGTTGCAGATCGGGTTTGTCGCCGGCGAATTTGATATCAATAGCGTTATTATTCTGTTTCAGGCTGGCGGAACCGGTAACGTTAAAAAGGGCGTCTTCCACTTTCAGCTTTCCGGTGGCAATTTTTAGCAATTCGGTACTTTTCTCATAGGAAAGCGCAAAATCTGTTTCCAGGTGTTTTTCCCGCAACATGTTTGTATTGCCAGGGCTGGTATAGTCAATCGTCATTTTGCCAGTAAGACCGGCATTCAGTTTCAGGCTGTCATTTTCGATAGAAGATTGTATCCTTTCGATCTTCGAAACTATCTGGCGGCCGCTTTGTTTGTCGAAAAAAGAAACCGTCATACCTTTTAATACAATCTTTTTTATATCCAGTGTCAGGGCGGCATCCGCTGTATCGGTGGTGGTAGTTGTATCACTGCTGATCTTGCTGGCTTCTACAATATTCAACTGACCATCTTTTTCTTCTACCAGGTCAAGGTGTCCGTTCTTCATAAAGATCACCTTCACTTTATAGTTTTGCTTCAGGATATCTGGCAGACTGAAACCGGCAAAAAGCTTTTCTGCGGAAAACAGGGGTTTGGCTGCTGTGCTTTTAGTGGCATAGAAGTGTACATTGTTCAGCCGCACGGAGATATATGGAAAATTTTCAAATAGAGTGATATTACTGCCCTGGACGGAGATGGTGCCAGGTAATTTTTTGTTTAACTCTTTTACGGCCAGTTTAACCAGCCGCTGTTGCTGGGTAACTAAGATTGTAAATGCAACTGCTATCAACAGCACCAGGGAAATGACCGGTATTAACAGAAAGCGAACAAGCCTTTTACGCGTCTTGCTTTTCATGGACAAATTGGTTTGGGGTTTCATTCAGTCGAAGAGGCAAAGCCGGTGCAAAAATAGCTGTTGAACTCTAAATAAAAAGCAAAGCTTTACGGGGAAATTCCCTTTTCAGCATAAAGCTTTGTTCTTAACGAATTATTTAGGAATAAAGTATGTGGCAGGTACTCCTATATCATAACAGAATATAATACAAGACAGCATTATTAATTCATGAAATATTCAACGAATAGCGATGCAAAATCAGATACCATCAGATCTTTGTTCAGAGATTTACTAAAAGGATCTGGAAACGGCACAGGATACAAGGTGAGATAAAAAGGCCGGCTCACATCCTGTGAGTTAGCGAGAATGATAAAGGTCAGGTCTTTTTGCGGAATTTTTATCAACAGGGTTGAATAGCCATACCACCACCCGGTATGCCATATGAATTTTATTCCCCGGTAATATTTTACAAACCAACCCAGTCCGTATTGAAATGTTTTCCCTTTGGGAGAAGCAAAAGGCGTGAACACTTTTTCCCAGGTGGCGGGTTGCAAGAATTTCTTTTCGTCAATAGCAATGGAATATTTGGCGAGATCAGACACTGAACTCATAAGCCCTGCAGCGGGGCTGAATCCATATTTGAATTGAATGGGTGCAATCTGGTGTCCCTGCCAGTTATAGGGTTTGGCCACATTGGTTAAAAATGAATCTTTATTGTATCCCGTTAATGCAAAGTTGACGCTGTCATCAGTACTCGGCACTGTATGATTTAAATTGAGCGGGATAATGATGTTTTTCATCAGCAGTTCCCCGAAAGGTTGGCCTGAGGCTTTTTCAATAACCTGACCCAGGTTGCCATACCAGGCGCCGTTGTAACGAAAACTATAGCCGGGTTTAAACCCATTTAAACTATTACCACTGGCCGTATGTGTTAACAGATGTTTCACTTTTATGCGGCTGTCACTCCCCCACCTTGCCCCCAGGTTGATGCCATATTTTGAAATAGGATCATCCAAACTGATTTTGCCTTGTTCCACCAGTTGCATGAGTATAATAGCACCAAACGTTTTGGTAATGGATGCCAGGTGATACACCGTATTTCCATCCGGTTTGATCTGCTTTTTCATATCGGCATAACCCAGGCCACCTTGTACGACCAGTTTTTTTTCATTTACAATGCCAATTGCCAGGGAAGGAATATGATACCTGGTGCGCAAAACTTCCAGTCTTTTCTCAAATGAGGCCACATTTGATGTGCTCCAAACTTTATCAGCAGCCGTCACCGGGAGTTTGCGTGCCGGGTTACAGGCGATCACGGACGATGAGATAATAATAAATAAAATGTATTTCATGCTTACGCCTATTTAATTGGCAGGCTTATGCAAACTTCTTTAGATTAGGCGGCGATCAAAAAAAATGTCTATCTCAAATCCGGATTTGAGATGTATTTGACCAGTAATAAGCATAGATCAGCGTATTTCGGGAGCCAATTTGCGAAATTCCGAAGGAGACATGCCGGTTAGGTCCTTAAACGTTCGTTGGAAAGTAGCCTGTGAATTAAAACCACAAGCTGAGGCTATACCGGCAATGGTCAGGTTGGCAGTTTCGGGTAGCAGCAATTTTGTCTTAACCGCATCTACCCGGTACTGGTTAACAAATTCATTAAAACTTTTTTGCAGGTGTTGGTTCAGCACAGCGGATATTGTTTTCTGTGTAATCCCGGTGTGCAGTGCCAACAAATTGAGATTGAGGTTCGGATCAAGGTAAATTTTATCTTCTTCCATCGATTTCTTTAAAAGGGAAACAGTTTCGTTGATCGCGGCACTGGATAAGGATGCAGGAATAGAACCATTCTTTTTTGTTATACCCTGCTGGTATGAAATGAGATAGCCTTTTATCCCCAGCCAATAGATGAGAACAGCCAGCGGTATATATACAGGATACCATTTAAACGTGTCCAGCATAAAATCGGTGTATCGGGGAATAACATACGGGACCAGGTAGAGCAACCAGATAAACTGAAAGGCCAGAAAGATATAAACGAACTGCTGCATCCATTTGAATACGGCGTGGCTGTTAGTTTTTAATGTCCTCAGATGCCGGACAGCAAGCCATAAGTAAAAAGTTATAGACATCCATCGCGGAATATCAGCATACGTATTATAGTTATCAATAAAAATTCCCCAGGGTTTAGCATAAGGTCTTATGACGCCCAGATAAACGCCAGCAACGAAGACGATAACAGTTATAGATGGAACGAGGTCAATGATAATGGGCAGGAAGTGTAGCCGGTGCTTTTTTGATAATTTAAATTCAGGTTCAAGAGATGACAGAATATAGAAATATATCAGTGGCCCCATGGGCATTACCATTATCATCGGGAGCAATGCATTCAACGTAGATGTTAAGCCGTTTATAGTAAAGAACCCGACCTCATTCAGGTAAAGATTCAGACTGGCGAGGGACATCAGGAAAATAAGCTTAGCCAATAAACGATTGCTCTGTCTGTTTTTCTTCGAATAAAACAATAGGCAACAAATAATAAAGCCCTGTAAGGTGCCGAGTAATATTATTGTGTTAAGAAAAACCGCAAGAGAAGCCATACCGGAAAATTAAGCTACCGTAATTTAATAAACCGGTTCAATATTATACATTTTAGGTGGCTTGTTATTTTTCATTAATGATCTCAATAGCTTTTTCCAATAATTCATCCCGGTTTTGAATAATCCCCTGAATAGTAGGTTGAACAGTAAGATCTGGAAC
>DASUVL010000322.1:0-2070 GCA_036379015.1 Niastella sp. | reverse complement strand
TTGTCTTTAATATATTTTCGGCAGTCATTTTTTTAATAGCACTAACCCGCGCCATCAAATACTTCAATATACCTGCGTGGCTGATATGGCTGATACCGGTATTATTTTTTGTTCCGTTGCGTAATAACATTTTTTTTGGGCAGGCTTACCTGCTCTTGTTTGCCTTGCTACTGGAAGGATTCCTGGCTTACAAAAAGGGTACACCAATACTTGCTGCTTTCTTGTGGGCGGTGGCCATTGTTTTTAAATTGTTCCCGCTGGTGATTGTGTTTTTCCTGATGGCGAAGAAACAGTATAAACAGATGATGTATTGTGTAACTGCCTGTTTGTTACTGGGCATTGTTTCTGTTTTATTGAATGGTTTTGAATCGTGGCAATATTATGTCTTTACTATTTTTCCCCGGGCAAACAGCGGTGAGCTGAACGATAGTTATACCTGGCTGTTTCAATCGGCTTTTATGCTGTTGAAGAATTTGCTGGTGTATGATGAAATTCAAAACCCGCAGGTGCTTTTTAATAGCACCCCTGCATTTATCATTTGTATGGTGTTGTTTAAAGCGGCGGTACTGGCGGGTTGCGTAGGTATTTCCTTAAACCAAAAAGCTTCTGATTGGCTGGCCTTTGGGGGCTGGATAACGGCCAGTATGCTATTGTCGCCCAATGGCAGTTCCTATTCTTTAATACTCCTGCTAATACCCCTACTGGCATTGGCCAACAGTAAACAGGTTTATCTGTATATAAGTATAGCCCTCCTGTTTTTAATTAGTGCCATTCCGGTGCGGGCATTGGCCGGTTGGCCATTGATGTTGCAATTTCCACGTTTGTATTTATTGCTGTTGTTTTTTTTATTATTGATCATAGTCTCCGGCACACGGTTGCCCTTCAATCCATTCATTGCTTTTTTTGTGCTGTTGTTACTGGCAGATGCCGGTAAAATGGTTGCCCGCACAGATAACAGCCACTATTTATTAAAATCAGCATTACCGCTTGTATATGCGTATGCCATTAAAGATAACCGGCTGGTATATTATTACTGGGATGAAAAGGGGAGCCATGAAACCCTAACCGGTTATTCCGTGCAACAGCATTCAACCGGTGACGTGCGCATTCAAAATAACCAGGTATTTTATAAGGATAAACAACTTACTGCAACGCCCGATCGCAAAAAACAGGCGACGCTAATTAATGGGAAGGATGTTGTTTATTTATCTGATAAGGACCGGGGTTTTGGTTTTTATACCTTGAGGAGAGTGGCCTGCCCATAGGGTTGATTCAAATGATGTAACAACAAGCTGATCTTTTCAATAATGCTTTCGGCAGATATTTCTTTCATGCAAAAATTATTACCACCACAGGGCAATTGCTCATGATGATGCACACAGGGCGAACAGGCTACTTTATTGTAACAATACAAATGCCTTTTTTCCTGTGCGGCAGGTATTTTTAAATAGCTGGCCGGATTGGTAGGTCCCCATATAGAAACAGTAGGCAGTCCCAGTTTGCGGGCAATATGCAAAGGTCCGCTGTCGATGGTTACCATGCAAACTCCTTTATCGGCAATAAACCCATAGTAGGCTTCAAAATCAAGCGCACCGGCAATATTGGAGATCTTTCCTTTTTGTTTGAATGCAGACAGGTGTTGATCAATAAACTGGTCAATGCCAGGTTTGTCGTTAGCCGTTCCTAAAAAAGCTATTCGAAAATGCGTGTGGGTTAATATCCAGTTACAAATGGAAGCGAACGTTTCATCGGGTAATTTACGCACCGGAGCAAGGCTGCTGCACGTGTTATTTAAAATGATGTAAGGCTTATGCCACTCATCGGAGCGAGGGGGCGCCTGTTCTGTCGCGGGTAATTGTTCTGTGCCGGTGATCACTTGCGCCATGTGCGCATAATTGTCTTCAAGACAAGCGGATTGATGAAACGGAATATTATGGGTATTAAGAAATTTACGAAAGAATACGGGCCGCAGGTGAAACCCGAAACGGTTTCTGGCCATCGTCAATAAAGCATATACCGTTGTGAGTTTTGAATATACTTCCAGGTCGGCTACCCACATTTTTTTAAGTC
>DASUVL010000321.1:0-11634 GCA_036379015.1 Niastella sp. | reverse complement strand
GTACGAAATCAGGAATGCGCCAAAAGTAAAAGCATCACTCATCAAAAAGAACCACATCATCAACTTTCCATACTCCACTTTATATGGGCTCTTTCCTCCTGTCCACATGCTTTGATTACCCGTTGCTACTTGTGCCATGTTACTATTTTAATATTAGTAGTTCTGCAATTATGATTTAAACAAAAAGAACACGAACAAATAAACCCATAACAGGTCTACAAAATGCCAGTAGGTGCTCATTACTTCTACCGGTACTGAATTATAATTTCTGATGCGTGCGCTAAAGGCTTTAATAAACATTACTATCAAAGCTACAATGCCACCCAGCACGTGCACAGCATGTAATCCAAAAATAACGTATAAGAACTGACCTGAGCCGGTTGATCCTTTCAGTTTGGTACCGCTGTTCCATAGCTGTGAAAATCCAATAAGCTGCATGGCGATGAAAGCCAAACCCAGCACCATGGTAAGCGTTAATAAACGGCGATACTGTTGCATGCCCCGCTCTTTGAACGATTTCAGCGCCCATTGCATGGTAAAGCTGCTGATCAATATAACAGCGGTTGAATAATAAAAGAGCTGTGGAATTTGCACGGTCGTAAAACCGGCCATGCTTCCTTTTACAATATAGGCACTGGTTAAACCGGCAAACATCATAATGATGCTGCCTATGCCTATCCACAAGGTAAACTTGTGTGGATGTATTTTTTTTCGTTGCGTACCCACGGCTTCTGTCATCACGGTTTTTATTTTTTAACGTGTTTTCCTAACCTATTTTATCTGCCAGCAACGCCAGTAATACCACCGGCAAATAAATATAGCTGCTGAACATTACCCGGCGGGCGGCTTTTTTCTCCATTTCACGATACAGCCGTATACTTTGCCATATCATCAACAGGTTGGCTGCTAATACGATCCAGAAACTCACAATACCACTCATTCCAACCAGGTAAGGTAATGTACCCACGGGTATCAATACGAGTGAATAAATTATTGATTGAACGGCTGAATACTTTGTTGGTCCTTCAACCGACGGCATTAATTTAAACCCGGCATTCGAGTAATCTTTGTGTGCAATCCAGGCAATGGCCCAAAAATGAGGGAACTGCCAGAAGAACTGGATGGCAAAAAGCGCCCATCCGCCTACACTCAAATCATCCTGCCCTGCTGCCCAGCCAATTAAACAAGGTAAAGCGCCTGGTACAGCACCCAACAGCACTGATACGGAACTCACTTTCTTTAATGGGGTATACATATAGGCATATACAAACCAGCTGAACAAAGCCAGACCGGCCGATAACCAGTTAAAGAAATAACCGAGAATAAAAACACCGGCTGCAATGGTGATGATCGCAAATGCCCAGCCTTCTGCCGGTTGCATTCTTCCGGCGGCCACAGGCCGTTTAGAAGTCCGCATCATCATGGCATCTGTATCTTTCTCCACCACCTGGTTTACGGCGTTGGCGCTACCGGTTACCAGCATGCCACCTATAAACAACAGGATGATATGCAACCAGTCGAACTCAACCACCTTCGGCGCCAGCAGGTAACTGATAACAGCAGAGAACACGACCATGAAGCTGAGGCTGAACTTAATCAGCATCATATAGTCTTTTACCTTACCGGCAATATTTAAAGAACTCTGTTGCTTCACGGTTACTTGCTCCATCAGTTATTAATATTGTTTTGTGCTTGTCTTTACAATTAGCACATTATCCCATTAGCAAATTAGCTAATTATGCTTTAGTGTTTGCTTTCATTCGGTCCGATCGGTTCGGTTTGCGGAATGAAATCACGTCCATCCTTGCTATAGTCATAAGCCCAGCGATGAACTTCAGGAATTTCACCTTCCCAGTTACCATGACCAGGGTGAATAGGTGTAGTCCACTCCAATGTAGTAGCACCCCATGGGTTCAGTGTAGTTACTTTTCTACCTTTCCAAATAGAGTAGAAGAAGTTAAACACAAACAGTAATTGTATAGCAAATACGATCATGGCTACCGTAGAGATGAACTTATTCAGATCACCAAACTGGTTGAATGATGACCAGTTGCTGTAGTCGAGGTAACGGCGGGGCATACCGGCCAAACCTTCGTAGTGCATAGGCCAGAAGATCAGGTAAGCACCGATCAGGGTTACCCAAAAGTGAATGTAAGCCAGTGTATTGTTCATATAACGGCCATACATTTTAGGGAACCAGTGGTAAATACCGGCAAACATGCCAAAGAAAGCCGACACACCCATTACTATATGGAAGTGCGCGATTACGAAATACGTATCGTGCAGGTGAATGTCAAGTGTAGAGTTACCCAGGAAGATACCTGTTAAACCACCAGAGATGAACAGGCTCACAAAACCCAGCGCAAACAACATACCCGGTGTAAACTTGATATTGGCTTTCCAAAGGGTAGTTAACCAGTTGAATACTTTGATTGCGGAGGGCACAGCGATCAACAAGGTCAGCAACACGAATACCGATCCCAGGAAAGGATTCAATCCGGTTACGAACATGTGGTGCGCCCAAACCAGGAAGGCAAGGATGGTGATCGCGAACAGCGAGCCCACCATGGCCATATAACCAAAGATTGGTTTACGTGAGTTAACAGATAATATTTCAGATGCCATACCCATAGCAGGCAACAGGATGATATACACCTCAGGGTGACCCAGGAACCAGAACAAGTGCTGGTACAGGATCGCACTACCACCTTCATTAGGTAAAGCCTGGTTGGTAGCGGCAATATAAATATCTGACAGGTAGAAGCTGGTGCCGCCGTGACGATCGAACAGCAACAGAATGAAACCTGATAATAATACAGGGAATGATAAGATACCTAATACGGCAGTAAAGAACAGGGCCCAGATAGTCAGTGGCAGGCGGGTCATGCTCATCCCTTTGGTACGCAGGTTCAATACAGTAGAAACATAGTTCAAACCACCGAGTAACGAAGAAACTACGAACATAGCCATAGCCGTGATCCATAGGTCCATACCGGTTTTTGAACCAGGCGAAGCATCACCCAGGGCACTCAATGGCGGATAGGCTGTCCAACCACCACTGAAAGGACCAGTTTGAATGAACAGGGAAGACAGCATTACGATGCTACCGCCGAAGAAGAACCAGTACGACAGCATGTTCATCATGGGAGAAGCCATATCACGGGCGCCACATTGCAGGGGAATGAGGAAGTTGGCGAATGTACCACTCAACCCACCGGTCAACACGAAAAACACCAGGATGGTACCGTGCATGGTTACCAGGGCATAATAGTTCTCAGCAGTAATTTTACCGCCTTTAGCCCAGTTACCCAGAATATCTTCCAACCAGGGGAAAGTTTGATCGGGATAGCCCAGCTGTAAGCGGAACAATACCGACATCAAACCACCTATGATGGCCCAGATCATACCAGTGATCAAAAATTGCTTGGCAATTATCTTATGATCCTGGCTGAATACATATTTTGATATAAACGATTGCTGATGATGCGCGCCATGTTCATCGTGATGCACTTCATGCGTTGTGTGAACTTCTGCGTGACCGTGCAATGCTTCGTTACTCATTGTATCTTATTTTGAATATCGTAATTAAACTTAATCTGTTTCAGTGCTTACCCCGACGATTCGGGGTACCTGTTATTTTTTTGCCGCCAGAACGCCATTAGGTACTAAAGCACCCGTGGTAGCCTTTGCAGTATCTGCATGCGCTGGTTCTGCAGCAGGTGCGGCCGCCGTTGCAGGCTTATAACCGGGCTGCTGTTTAGCCCGCCATAAAATAAACTCATCCTTGGTTACTACTTTAATAAGCCCTTTCATTGAATAGTGGCCGTTCCCACACATCTGGTCGCAGGCAATTTCGTATTCAAAATTGGGGTTATTGGTAATTTTCTTCATTTCGTCGGTAGTGTACTTAGGCGTAAACCACATAGTGGTTGGTGTGCCGGGTACCGCATCCATTTTCATCCGGAAATGGGGCAGACCTACGTCATGTATAACATCGCGAGAATTGATGATCAGTTTTACTGGCAGATCTTTGATCAAATACATCGCAGTTGTTTGTATAATATCATCGTATCCGGTAGGGTCGGCTTTTATATGCTGCTCACCAGTGGGGGTTTCCATAGTGCTGTCTTTCCATAACATTCCCAGCATGTTACCATCTGCTTCATCGATCATCCGGAAATATTTCTTTCCGAACGTATTGTCTTTACCCGGGTAGCGATAGATCCAACCAAACTGACGGCCGGTTATTTCAACCTGCATAGCATTTGTAGGCGCTTCGCCGGTTATAGCAAACCAGTAATACAAACCAACACCAACCAATCCGCACAAAGCAATGGCCGGAACGGTTGTCCACAAAACTTCCAGTTTGTTGTTGTGGGGATAATAGAACGCTCTTTTTTTATCGTTGTATTGATATTTGTAGGCAAACCAGAATAATAAGATCTGTGTAGCGATAAATACCGCACCCGTTACCGCGAGGGTAAATAGCAACATGGTATCGATCTTCTCACCATGGTCAGAAGCCGATGGATATGGGAGCAGTGTTTTGGGATATAAAGCCTTATTACAGTACCATACCCCAATGAGGCCCAGTACCAGGAACACTACCATCAAGAATCCGTTGATCTTGTTATTTTGTTCGAAAGACTTTTTTTCTCCCTTTAAAACGGATACATACTCACTCGCCTTGGCTATCTGAAACGTAATCAGAAACCCAAGCGCCAGGATAGCTAGCAAAAATAATCCGGTAGTTGTCATGATCTTTCAATAATTTTTATACTATCGAAACTAAGTCGTTGTTTTATTAAGAATCACACCTGTATTGATGCGCATCAGGTATGATGTATAATACTTTCTTTGATGAACGGATGGTTTTTGGCAATCATCGGAAACTTTGCCAATGCCTTTCCTACTGAAAACAGTATCAATCCTACAAAACCGGCAGCCACACCAAAGTCAAACAAGTTCAGTTCAACCTCATGTGGGAACACGCTGGCAAATACCATTTGATAGAAATCGAGCCAGTGACCAAAAATGATCACAATTGCCATAAACGTAACCGTGGTATAGTTTCTTTTTGACCCCCGGCGCATCAATATTAATATCGGAGCCAGGAAGTTGATACAGAACATAAACCAGAATATACCTGAATAAGCACCAGTATGATTCTTGCTGGCTACACGCGATTTAAAGTAAATGGTTTCTTCAGGTATGTTGGCGTACCAGATAAGCATGTATTGCGAAAACCACAGGTATGTCCAGAATATAGAGAAGGCAAACATGAACTTACCCAGGTCATGAATATGCTCTTCATTGGTATATTCGAGGTAGCCCTGATTTTTCAGATACACCACAAACAGGGTGATCAACGCTATACCACTCACAAAGGTACTGGCAAAACAATACCAGCTGTACATGGTTGAGTACCAGTGTGCATCAATACTCATTAACCATAACCAGGGTACAGTAGACATTACAGTTAAAGCAAACCATACGATAAATACGGCAGCCCAAACGGTATTTTTAAAGATGTATACACGACCTGCTTCAGGATCACTTGCCGGATTTTTATCCGACTCACGGGATAACTGGCGCATTTTATAACCCAGTACATTCCATAATCCTATGGAGAGTGCCGTCCAGATGATATAAAAACCTTTGTTCAAAAAGGAAGATTTGCCTTCCAGTATTTTATCACCATGCGGGTGCAGCCAGTGGAAGATATGGGGGTCTACAACCACCAGACTTACCAATACTATAAAAGCTATAATACCTAAAGGCTTAACCGCCACAGAAATGGCTTCTGAAACCCTGCCAAATGACAGTTGCCAACCGCCCCAGGCCAGTGTAGTGGCACAGATAAAAAACATAGCGGCATTAGTTACCAGCAAAAAGAAAACGCTGTTTTGTAACATGGTGGCCCAAAATCTTGCCGGGTGCTCACCGGTTCCATATAAGATAAACCCGATGATAACAGATAAAATGCCGACTCCCATCAATGCCATTGACCAGGTTCTGTACCGTGCGGGGATGGCGAAAAATTCTTTAGTAGCCATTATCAGTAATTTATACGTTCTGTGTTCGTGTCAGTTATTTTTTAACGGTTGTATCTGCACTGGGTTTAGCGCTTGCAGCAGTATCAACTGCTACAGTTGCTTTCGCCATAGTGTCTGCAGCAGCTGCTGCTGCCGGCTGCTTGCCACCACCTTGTTTTGATTTCACATAGTGAATGATCTGCCAGCGTTGTGTGCTGCTCAATTGAGAAGCATAACTTCCCATTTGACCTTTACCATAGGTTACAGAAAAGAACATCTGACCTTCGGGCATGCTGACATATTTTGCATTTCCTGCAAGGTTTGCAGGAGCAGCTGAAAACGGACCAGCACCTCCATTATATAATGGGCCATTACCATCGAGCGCAGTACCATGGCAAATACCACAATTTATAAGATATAAACGTTCTGCTTCTTTCATTTGCACCGCATTCAAAGCAGGTAACGGATTTGTTACATGCACAGATTGCGCGTAATTGGTGGTATCACCGGGTTTATCTTTAGCCAGCAAAAAAGGCATTAATTCACCTCTTTTAATGGTGCCGGCTACCGGCATGCGGTTATAATGAATACCTTGTTTTTCAAGTGTATCAATAGGCGCATACGTTTCAAATGCCCGGCTGTAAGCCATGTCGGGCATATATACGTGGCCCGGACTTCTACGTACGTCACTGCAACTCCAAACTATCACAGCCATCACTAAAACAGAAATAATTGATAATTTTTTCATCTTAAATTATTCAGAAATTATGCAGAAACAGTTTCGCTTTGACCTTCTACCAATTTTTGATCTCTATCATATCTACCTAACCACCAGCCGGTTTCGGCATTTTGTACATTTATTTCTTTGGCGCCAATACTACCCAGGAATGAACTTACTTCGGCTTCGTTTGTCTTTGGGGTACACTCAATAACCATTACAAACAGGTCGTCGGTAGAGCGCAGGTGAAAGTGATGTTTTTTCACAAAAGGCGCTAACTGACACAGGTAACAGAATGTGATCACCATGCCTACGCAGGAACACAATACAGTAAATTCAAACGTAATAGGTATCCAGGCTGGTAATGCGAAATGCGGCTTACCACCAACGTTTAACGGAAAGTCACTGGTAAATACCCATGTCATGAACGACAACATGGAAGTGGTACCAAAAATGGCGTATAGAAATCCGGCCGTATGAATACTGGTATCACGTAAACCCATTGCCTTGTCTAAACCGTGAATGGGAAATGGGGTATACACATCATGCAGCTTATAACCTGATTTGCGTACTTTCTTGACGGCATCAAATAACACTCCCTCCTCATCAAAACAACCGACAACAAATTTTTTAACAGCCATATAAAGATTTTGATATTTCTTATTTCGAGATTTCTGTTTTTCTAAATTGCCTCGCTATCTCTTGCTTCTATTCTTTTGCAAATCAATTAATGATGATCGCTATGCGTATCATGATGCAATTGATCCGGTGTTTCCTTTTCAATATTATACATGTTCTTCTTATAGTTTTCCCCTGATTTTTTCAGGATGTGCTTGATCTCAGCCACCGCAATAACCGGGAAGAACTTAGAGAACAGGAAGTAACAGGTAAAGAACAAACCGAACGTACCGAGGTAGAACCCGATTTCCCAAATACTGGGGGTGTAATAAGTACTCCAGCTACTGGGCAGGTAGTCACGGTAGATAGAAGTAACGATGATAACAAAACGCTCGAACCACATACCGATGTTTACGATCACCGACATAAAGAAGGTTACAACCAGGTTGCGGCGCAATTTGCGGAACCAGAAGATCTGGGGAGAGATCACGTTACAACCCATCATCAGCCAGTAGCTCCATCCATAAGGACTGAACAGGTTCAACCTGTTTTGAGCAAACGCCCAACCTTCGTTAGCGTTCTGACCATACCATGATATAAACAACTCGGTTAAGTAGGCAATACCTACAATAGAACCGGTTAATACAATTACTTTGTTCATTACCTCAATGTGCTCCATGGTAATATACTCTTGCAGGTTCAACACTTTACGTGTTACTACCAGCAGGGTTTGCACCATCGCAAAACCAGAGAAGATGGCACCCGCAACGAAGTAAGGCGGGAAGATGGTAGTGTGCCAACCAGGAACAACCGAGGTAGCGAAGTCGAACGATACCACCGTATGCACTGATAATACCAGCGGCGTACTCATACCGGCCAAAACCAGTGATAAGCTTTCATGACGTTGCCAGTGTTTGGTAGAACCGGTCCAACCGAACGACAGCAAACCATACATATACTTACGCCATTTCAAACGGGCGCGGTCACGTACAGTAGCAAGGTCAGGTAATAAACCAGAGTACCAGAATAATAATGATACAGTAAAGTATGTAGAGATCGCGAATACGTCCCACAACAGCGGTGAGTTAAAGTTCACCCATAACGGACCGCGGGTATTAGCATAAGGAAGTACAAAGAAGGCCATCCACACACGACCCATGTGCCAGATAGGGAATTGACCAGCACAAATTACCGCAAAGATGGTCATCGCTTCCGCAGCGCGGTTCACCCCTGTTCTCCATCCCTGGCGGAACAGCAACAGGATCGCAGAGATCAGTGTACCGGCGTGACCGATACCCACCCACCAAACGAAGTTGGTGATATCCCAGCCCCAACCGATTGTTTTGTTCAGGTTCCACTGCCCTACCCCGTAGGTTACCTCACGGTAAATAGAATACACACCAAAAAGCAATAGTGCAACTGAGATTAGAAAACCGATCCACCAAAGGCGGGAAGGGTTTGCTTCAATTGGACGCACAATATCTTCCGTTACCTGGTGATAATTCTTTTCGTTTTCTACCAGTGGAGGTCTTACTTGCGATTCGTATCTTAATAATGACATGTTATATGCTTTTAGCTATTTCTTCCCGCTTCAGGCGGGAATAGGTTAGCTGAAAAATTATTATATCAAGAGCGGGTGGTGTTATTCACCCTGGAAACTTATCAATTTATCCTTTATGTTCTGCGCCATGTGGTGCAGCACCATGCTGTTCAACGCCTCTTTCCAGTATACCTTCATTGCTGATCTCATGCGTGTTTCTCACTTTGGCCAGGTAGTTTACGTTTGGCATAGTGTGAATGTCTTCCAGCGCAAAGTAGATACGGTTATCATTTTCAACCCGTGACTTTGCAATGGCGCTTTGAGAATTGTTGGTATTACCGAACACGATAGCGTCTGCAGAGCAAGCCTGTTGGCAGGCAGTTTGGAAATCTCTATCCTCCAACGGACGGTTTTCCTTTTTAGCTTCCAGTTTACCAGCTTGTGCTCTTTGTACGCAGAAAGAACATTTTTCCATTACACCGCGGCTACGAACCGTAACATCAGGGTTCAGCACCATGCGGGTAAGATCGTCGTTCATCATCAGTACTACATCATCGAGCTTACCTTCATCAACCAGCGGTTGTTGGTTGTTGGCGAAGCTATCTGCACCGGTATAATCGGCCCAGTTAAAACGACGTACTTTATATGGACAGTTATTAGCGCAATAACGGGTTCCGATACAACGGTTATAAGCCATCATGTTAAGGCCTTCGCTGCTATGGTGCGTTGCTGCCACCGGACATACGTTTTCGCATGGCGCGTTGTCGCAGTGCTGGCACAGCATAGGCTGAAACACAGTTTGAATGCTTTCCGCATCATCGGGGTTGCCACTGAAGTAGCGGTCAATACGCAACCAGTGCATATCGTGGTAACGCATAACTTCATGTTTACCAACGATAGGTACGTTGTTTTCGATGTGACAGGCTACCACACAGGCGCCGCAACCAAAGCAACTGTTCAAATCGATGCTCATGCCCCATTTAATGCCCGGACGGTCATAAACGGGATAGATAGTAGCATCTTTTTCATAAGCCTCAATACCACCGTAAGGCTTCATCTCCGCAGCTCTTTCGTTGCGAATGATGTATGGATCTTTTTTATATTCTTCGAGGGTAACTTCACGGATAACACCATGACGGCCTTCGTAGCTGTTGTGTGTTTGTCCCTGGGCTATTTTGTAAACCTTATCAGTTTTTTCAATTTCAGCCGGCGCGCTCCATTCGAAAGTTGAGCCATTAAAGCTCAAGAACGGATAGGCATTTGCACCTAAAGTACTGTCTTTGCCAGCCATTACTGCACGGCCGACACCTTTATCGCGGCCATAACCAATGGCTATAGCGATGGTGTTTTCCTGCGTTCCCGGAATTACTATAATAGGCAGTTCAACTGATTTACCGCGAACTTTTACTTTAATAACCGGCTTTGCAGTAGTAACCTCATACTTGTCGGCAGATCCTCTGTCGCCCAGGTCAATGCCATAATCCTTTGCAAATAAAGGAGAAACAACTGCGTAGTTATCCCACGATACACGAGTGATAGGATCGGGCAGTTCAAGTAACCAGGGGTTATTTGCCTGTTTACCATCGCCAACGCCTACTTTCTGGTAGATCACTACTTCATACTTGCTGGCTTTCTTCATGGCATTGGCAGCAGAGATAGCCTGTGCCACAGGGCCGCCATTAAACGCAGCTCCTGCTTCAGCAGCCGGTGTTTCAATTACACCATCCTGCAATGCTTTATCAAAGGTTGACTGGCTGCCTAATTTGGCGATCCAGTAATTTTTAAGGTATACATCCCACTTAGTGGTGTTTCCAGCCCATTTTAATAAAGACTCTTCAAAAGGTCTTGAGTCAAACAGGGGATTGATAGTAGGCTGAATTAAGCTTACATGACCAGCTTTAGGTTCAGCATCGCCCCAGCTTTCGAGGAAGTGAGGAGCCGGTAATACATATTTACACAGTTGAGTTGTTTCGTCTTTTCTGTCATTGAAAGAGATCGACAACCTAACAGCTTTCAGGCCTTTATCGAAACGCTCTGCGTCAAAATATTCGTAAGAAGGATTGGCGCCATACACGAGCAGGGCTCCCACGCGGCCGGCTTCCATATCCTGAACCAGTGTAACCATTTCGCTATCAACACCCTGATGCATCAAAATGGGGGCATTCCAGCTGATAGTAGATCCGTAAGCGCCGATGGCTTCATTGATGGCGTTTACAATGATCTGTACCTGTGTATTGTTGCTGCCGCTAATAACCAGGGCCTTGCCTTTGTTGGCAACCAAGTCTTTAGCCGCTTTTTTAATACCTTCTTTTAATTTACCCGTAACGCCTGTTGGCTCCTGACCGTTAACTGCGGTCAACAAAGCAGCTGCAACGATACCAGCTTCAGTAGGACGGTGCGTAAACCGCTCATCAGCAGATGAACCGGTTGTACTCATCATACTTTCGAACTGGTAGTGCTTGTTCATGTCGGTTTTCTTCGCATTTACCTTACGGTTCTTGCTGTAGCCATGTTGAAATTCAACAGGGCTTAACCAGGTACACAGGAAGTCAGCACCAAGGCTCACTATTGTTTGCGCATTATCGAAGTTGTAGGAAGGAATAGCGCGTTTTCCGAAAGTAGCTTCATTAGCCAACAGCATACCGCTGTACGATACAGCGTCGAACTGAATATGCTTGCCGTTGGGGTATTTGGCTAAAAATTCTGCAATAACCTGTTTGGTA
>DASUVL010000320.1:0-9851 GCA_036379015.1 Niastella sp. | reverse complement strand
TACGATCAATTTGTTTTGTACCATCTTTAAACGTCCATTCAATAATAATTGGCATTACCAAACCGCCTTTATTACTGAATGATACTTCATAAAAATATTTACCGGCCACTTTTTCTTTGCTGGTTTCATCCGCAGGTTCGGTGGTGGCGGGCACAGGAACCTTGTAGGTAGTAGTATCGTATGGTTCCAAACCACGGGCATACCTCCAATAAAAATCGTGCAGGGTAGTATCCTGATCGGTCAGGAATTTAATGCTTTTGTCTTCGCGGTTACGCTGCTTTGAAATATCATCAAATGCTGTAAGCAGTGGTTTATCTACTTTTTTATTAGCCACTGTATCTCCCTGTTGTGGTATTGTTGCAGTTATATCGGCCTTGAAGGCTTTCACTGAATCAATGGCCATATCACAGGCGTCGGTCCCAAAGAACCATCCCCGCCAGAACCAATCAAGGTCTTCACCGGATGCATCTTCCAGCGTACGGAAAAAGTCAGCCGGTTCGGGATGTTTAAATGCCCAGCGTCTTGCATATTCCTTGAATGCATAATCAAACAGTTCGCGACCCATGATGGTTTCACGCAGCATATTCAAACCGGTTGCTGGTTTGGTATAGGCATTGGGACCAAAACCGATAATGTTTTCAGAGTTTGACATAATAGGCTCCAGCTGGTCTTTGGGCAGTTTCATGTAATCAACAATGGCCCAGGCCGGTCCTTTTCCACGAATAGGAAATTTATTATCGTATAGTTCTTCGGTCAGGTATTCTACAAATGAGTTCAGGCCTTCATCCATCCAGCTCCACTGGCGTTCATCGCTGTTGATGATCATAGGAAAGAAGTTGTGACCAACTTCGTGTATGATAACGCCCAACATACCATATTTGGTTGCTTCGCTGTAGGTGCCATCTTTATCGGTACGGCCATAGTTAAAGCAGATCATTGGATATTCCATACCATTGGCCGCTTCAATACTTTGCGCTACCGGATAAGGGTAGGGGATCGTGAATTTGGAATAGCTTTTAATGGTATGTGCTACTGCTTTGGTAGAAAATTTGCTATACAGGCCATAGGCTTCTTTGCCATAAAAGCTCATGCACATCACTTTTTTGCTTTCTACATAAGCGGGTAATGCGTCCCATACAAATTTGCGCGAAGAGGTCCAGGCAAAATCACGAACGTTATCAGCTTTGAATATCCAGGTTTTCTTTGTTTTGCTTTTCTGGGTTTCTGCTTTTTTAGCTTCATCCAGGGTAACGATCTGAACAGGTTCTTTGGCGGTTTGAGCTTTTGTCCAACGTGCCATTTGAGTGGGCGTTAATACCTGCGCATAGTTGAGGCATTCACCGGTACTGCCTACCATATGATCGGCGGGTACGGTCATTTGTACTTTAAAATTGCCAAAGGTCAAAGCAAATTCACCCCGGCCGGTGAACTGGTGGTTCTGCCAACCCTGAAAGTCGCTGTATACGCACAACCTGGGATACCATTGGGCAATCGTGAACAGGTGATTGCCATCTTCGGGAAAGTATTCATAACCGCCGCGGCCGCCATATTTAAAGCGATCGGCGATCTTATAGTTCCAGTTAATGTTGAATGCGAATTTTTGTCCTGGTTTTAATGCAGTGGGTAATTCAACCCGCATCATGGTTTTGTTAATGGTATATTTCAGGGTGCTGCCAAGCGCATCTGATATTTTGATGATATTAAAACCATAGCCGTTATCTGAATTGGCTTCTTCAAGCCTGTCGACTGTTGCCGCATTCAACTGTTTGGGCATGCCATTGCTGCCCTGGTAATTGGCATTCTTTGTTGTGCTATGCTGGTTCTCATCCAACTGCAACCATAAATAGGTAAGCGTATTGGGTGAGTTATTAAAATAGGTAACGGTTTCGCTGCCGGTTAATTTCAGGTTAGCTTCGTCGAGCTCGCATTTTATATCGTAATCGCAACGTTGCTGCCAGTATTTTGGACCGGGTGCGCCGCTGGCGGTACGGTATTCGTTGGGTGTTGGCAGTATGGTACCCAACTGTTCAAATTTATTACCGTGATTGGAGCCCGGGTTGTTCTGTATATTCTGGCCTTGTACGACATTATACAGAGCCGCTACCCCCAAGGCCAAAAACAAGAACTGTTTTTTCTGATTCATCATTGTAGTTTTTATGATATGGGAATCTTTTATACGCCCAAAAAAGTGAAATGATCAAAATTAAGGCAGATGCACTCTGCAACCATACCATTCGTGATAATTTTAATAACTGTACCACTAAAAATGATAACAGCAGTACCATCAGTACGATCAGCAGTTGCGCCGCTTCAATGCCAACGTTAAAAGCCAGTAAATGCGCTATCAAACCTTCTTTCCCTTCCAGGCTAAGAAATTGTCCGGCAAAGGCAAGTCCGTGAATCAAACCAAAGAATAGGGCAAAGAAGTAGATCAGCGGCACTCGTGATACTCGCTTCACTCGTTTCTTTTGTTCCGTGTTGTGTTGAAACATATTGTTAACACAGGTGGCGGCAATGGTCAGGGGAATGAAGAATTCAATCCACTTTGCATTAATATGAATATAATTCAGGGCGCTCAACGCCAGTGTTAATGAGTGGCCGATGGTAAAAGCGGTCACCAGCACCACTACTTTTTCCCAGTCTTTCCACAGGTAGCGGAGGCACAAAGCGGTCACGAACAGGATGTGGTCCAACGCATCCGGCGTAAGTATGTGTTCTATACCCAGTTGAAAATAAAATGTAAAATCCTGCATTATGCCTCTATGGTGTTAAAATAATTAAGAGATTTGTAACCTTAAAATTTTCATGTTTAATGGTAATACTCCTGTATAAATGGTTGTTCCTGGTTTCCACGTTAACAGGTAACGGGCATGCGGCGGCCTTGCCAGATAGCCACGCCCGGCATCCGTTGTTTGTAAGTGTTACCGAAATGAACTACAACGCCGCGGATAAAAATGTAGAAATAAGCTGTAAGATATTTACCGACGATTTTGAGAAAACCCTGTCGGATATATATCATACAAAGGTTGACCTTACAGCGCCTGCTAATAAAAGTGAGGCCGACAAAATGGTGATGGAATACATTAAAAGCCATTTGCAATTGAAGCTGGATAATAAAGCGGTGACGCTGGTGTTTGTGGGTTTTGAGAAAGAGAATGATGCGGTATGGAGCTATTTTGAAGTGAAAAATGTAAGCACGGCGCCCAAAAAAATAGATGTGGTAAATACTATTTTATATGAATCGTACGATAAGCAAATGAACCTGATGCATGTGTCGGTTGGCGGCAACCGGAAGAGTACCAGGTTGAATTATCCAGATAAAGAAGCTTCTTTTCAATTCTAATATTGAATATCCAATATCAAAATACTTTTCACTTCAAATTCACCTGTATTCCTTTCTCATTCCTCATTTTTCATTTCCCTGTATTCCCTTCAACATTCAATATTCAATATTCAACATTCGATATTCGATATTCAATATTGGCCCTAGGCCTCGTCTTCCTCATTATCTTCCATCTCCTCTTTTATATCGTCGGAAACGGTAACCAATACTTTATCAATACGCTGGGCGTCCATATCAATGATCTCAAACTGAAATTCTTTCCATTCCATGGTATCGCCGATATGCGGAATGCGTTCGAGCTGATGTAAAATAAAACCAGCCAGGGTATCAAACTCCTGTTCAACCTCACTCATCCATTCGGCTTTATAATAATAACTCAGGAAGTTATAGAAGGGAATTTGCGCATCTACCAGGTAAGTACCATCTTTCCGTCTTACAATTTCATAGTAATCGTCGTCCGGTTGTGGCATTTCACCAACAATGGCCTGTAAGATATCGTTCAGGGTGATCATCCCCTGCAGGCTGCCGTATTCATCAACGATAAAGCAGGAAGTGACCCGTTGCTGTTTAAAGCGTTCGAGCAACCGGTAGGCTGTAATGTTTTCCGGTACAAACACGGCCGGTTTCATAATAGATTTGAAAGCCGTAAAGTCGTTGGTAACGTACAGGTCTTTCAGGGTAACATTCCCCTTGATGTTATCCAGGTCTTTATCGCAAATGGGGTATACCGAGTGCGGTTCTTTGATAATTTTATCGCGGATGGAATCTTCCGTATCGTGCAGGTCGAACCAGATAATATCACTGCGATGGGTCATTAAAGACGTGATGTTTCGATCGCTCAGGTGAAATACCCGCTCAATGATCTCCTGTTCCACTTCTTCAATGGCGCCCTGTTCGGTGCCTTCACTAATGATGGCTTTTATTTCCTCTTCTGTAACCGAATTATCTGAGACGTTTTTTATATTCAGGATCTTCAGAAACAAATTGCTGGTTTTATTCAGCAGCCATACAAAGGGATGCGTGGCCTTGGAGAAAGCTAATACAGGCAACGCCACAAGGCGGGCAATTTTTTCGGCTTTTAGCAAGCCTATCCGTTTAGGTATTAATTCTCCAAATACAATAGATAGAAAAGTAACAATAATAACAATGATAGTAGTGGATATGGTTTGGGCATACGGCCTTACTGCCTCAATTTTTTCAATGGAGGGTTGCAGGTATCTGCCAAAACGCTCACCGGAGTACACACCCGTAAGAATGGCAACAAGGGTAATCCCAATTTGTGCTGCCGATAAAAATACTTCCGGATTATTGGCCAGGTCCAACGCCCTGCGTGCTGTTTCATCACCTTTGTTTGCCAGGTTTTCTAACCTGGATTTGCGGGCCGATACCAAGGCTATTTCAGAGATCACAAATAAACCGTTCAAAAGGATCAATGCCAGTAAAATAAAAATTTCCATTAGCCGGTTGGTTTGGTTAAACTAAGATACTGTAAGCATTCCTATTCGCTTATGAAATAGTTTGCTTAGCATAAAACCTATTCCGCAACCCAGGAGCGCCCCGCAAAATACATCAAATGGATAATGTACACCTACATAAACCTGTGTATAGGCAATAATAAACGCCCAAACGAAAAAAACACCGGCCCATTTACCCATGACAGGGCGCAACGTTGCAAAAAAGAACATGGCCTGGGCAAAATGATTGGTGGCATGGGAAGATGTAAAACTGGAGCTATGTGGACAATAATTAATAAAAAATCGCAATTGCGGGCCCATAACCTCATCGCCACAGGGCCGCATTCTGAATATGTTGGGCTTAATGAGCTGACTGCTGATCAAATCGCTCAGGGCCGCACACAGCACTACACCCATTACCCACCACCAACCTTTTATACCGAAATTGGTTGTTATAAACAATAGCAGGAACAAATACATCGGTACCCAAAACATGGTTTCCCGCATAAAGGGCAATACGGTATCCAGAAAGGCGCTGCTCCAATCCTGGTTAATATGGGTAATTAGCCATGTGTCGAAGGGCTGAATAAGTTGCCAGAATGTTAAGAGGCAAAAGGGAGGATCAACAATCATAATACAAAAATAAAATACTATAATTTTAGGCCTTGATTTTTTTATTTAATACGTATGGCGAAAATTCCTAAACTGATCCGGTGGATTTTATGGACTGGCTTGATTTTCCTGGTTTTATTTACACTCATGCGGTTGGGGTTATTTATTCTTTCCAACCAACAAAGTTATGGACTTAGCAAGTTAGGTGGTGCTTTTTTCCTGGGTCTCCGGTACGATTTACGCATGATCTCGATATTGCTGGTGGCCATGCTGATATTAGGCAGTATTCCACCGCTGCATCCTTTTTCCAGTGCACGGGGCAAAAAGTTCTGGATGGTCACGCTGGGCGTGGTTGTTTTATTTGCCCTTTTTATCTTTTCAGTTGATTTTGCCCATTACGCCTACCTGGAACAGCGGCTCAATGCCAGCGTATTGAACTACCTGGAAGATGCCCGTATTTCCATGAGCATGGTCTGGCAATCGTATCCCATTATACGTATGGTACTGGGCGTTTTGCTGGTAGCGGTTTTATTGACCTGGCTCATGCACCGGACTCACCGGCTGGTAAGTAAACAGTCGTTTACCGGAACACGACGCAGCCGTGTTATTTCCTTCATTGTATTATTTCTTGTCAGCGGGTTTTTCATTTTTGGTAAGTTTGGTCAATACCCGTTGCGTTGGAGCGATGCTTTTGCACAGGGAAGTGATTATAAGGCTTATGTGGCATTGAACCCGTTTGAAAGTTTTTTCAGCACGCTGAAATTCCGCCACAGCACCTATGATGAAAAGAAAGTAAAGGAACTGGCCCCGGTGATCGGCAGCTACTTTAATTGTAATCCTTCTGATAATCCTTTACAATTTACCCGGAATGTTGCGCCACGACCCGGCGCCATTGCTACCAAACCGAATATTGTGCTGGTCATTTGCGAATCGTTTAGCGCATACAAAAGTTCCATTTTCGGCAATCCGCTGAATACGACCCCGTTTTTTGATAGCCTCTGCCGGCAGGGGGTATTTTTCGACCGGTGTTTTACGCCCACTTACGGAACGGCCCGGGGCGTTTGGGCAACCATTACCGGCACACCCGATGTGGAAATGCCAAAGACTGCCAGCCGTAATCCGGCTGCCGTAGATCAGCATACCATCATCAATAATTTTACCGATTACGAAAAGTTCTACTTCCTGGGCGGCAGCACCAGCTGGGCGAATATCCGCGGCGTGCTTACCAACAATATAAATGGGCTGCACTTATATGAGCAGGACGATTATAAAGCGGAGAAAATAGATGTTTGGGGCATCAGCGATAAAAACCTGTTCCTGGAAGCGAATAAAGTGTTGGCCAGTCAGCAAAAGCCATTTTTCGCTATCATTCAAACGGCTGATAACCACCGGCCTTATACAATACCGGAAGAGGACCTGACAGCATTTAAAAAGATCCAGGCCCCGGCTGATTCATTACATAAATATGGGTTTGAATCCCTGGCCGAAATGAATGCCTTCCGGTATACTGATTTTGGCTACCAGAAATTTATGGAAGCCGCGCGGAAAGAATCCTATTTCAACAACACCATATTTGTGTTTATTGGCGATCATGGCATACCTGGTAATGCCGATGCCCTGTTCCCGCATTCGTGGACGGCCCAGCGGCTTACCACCATGCATGTGCCTTTGTTATTTTATGCACCTGGTTTGCTGAAACCAAAGCGTATACAAACCATCAGTTCACAAACTGATGTGCTGCCCACGATTGCCGGTTTATGTGATATCAGGTATACCAATAGTACCCTGGGCAAGGACCTGCTCGATTCAGCCACCAAAGGGTTTGCTTTCGTCTTTGATCCGGATAATAAAATGGCCGGGGTAGTGAAAGGAGATTATTTATATCGTAAGCAGTTTGATTCAAAAAAAGAAGAGCTGGTATCCATCATTCATAACGATCCCGTTCCTAACGATGCAGCGCATGCGGCCATTGCCCATGACATGCAGGTACTAACCGATGCGTTGTATGAAACGGCGAAGTATATGTTGTTGAATAATAAAAAGGCGGGGAAGTAAAATACAGCTATAAGCTATAAGCTTTAAGCTGTAAGCAAATACAAAATTCTAGCTGTATTTGCTTAGGGCTTACAGCTAATTGGTTTTCTCAGCTATCATGATCATCCGCGGAGAATTTCTGATATCATACACATTCAGCGTATAATCGCCGTACACTTCTTTTAGTTGCAGGTGGTAATAAGCAAACATATCGTTGAAATCGCCTAATGAGAACTTGGCTACTTTCTCGGTGTACTCCAGTGGCGTGCTTAGGGCTTCATCCTCCACTTCAATTTTCTTATAAAAATGGGTCTCATCAAACCATTTGGTAAGGTAGAAAGTGATATCATCGATCACTTTTTCCTGTTTATGCACCAGGTGGTCCTCGGCATAATGTACGTTCAGGTAATCAATGACCAGGGTACCGCCGGGCTTTAGGGCGTTGGCAATGGTCCTGATGGCGTTGTAATGTTCCCGTTCTGTTCTGAAATAGCCAAAACTGGTGAAGAAGTTAAAGGCGTAGTCGAAATAATTTATCCAGAAGGGCAGACGCATATCATGCTCAAAAAAATGAAGGTGTTCGTTTTCCAGTGCTTTGGCAATGGTAATGCTTGCAGGAGCGAGGTCGATGCCCGTTACATCAAATCCATTAGAAGCCAGCAACTTTGCATGCCTGCCCCGGCCGCAGGCCACATCAAGCAAGCGGGCTTGTTCAGCTGGTTTCAGCTTGTTGAGCAACCTGGTTATAAAAGCAGACGCTTCCTTTTCATCGTGTTCAAAATATAATGTATGGTAATAGGGAGAGTTGAACCACTCCTTAAACCAGTTGCTGCTGTTGACCATGAATGGCAGGGAATTTAAGCAAAAGTAGGGGAGTAATGCATATGTTAGCCATGAGCGGGTAATGGAATATATATAAATCCCGTTTTTATTACAATAAAAATTTAACTCATAATTAATTGATATGCTTTTTTTTATTCATTGTTTTCCACATGCGGTTTTTCATATTCAAATTGTCTTTAATTTTCACTTATCTTCACTCTTCTGATACTCGTCAGATTCCCGATCCTGTAAAATACCCGAAACTGGTAGCCCCTGCTAACGGCCAAACACTTATTTTTGTAATTATTACTGTTAAACCCTGTATTGTGGCATTGATAAAAAGTATATCAGGAATTCGTGGAACGATCGGAGGTAAAACCGGAGAAAATCTCACTCCCCTTGATGTGGTAAAATTTTCCGCCGCCTTTGGTAGTTGGTTGCTTGAAAAAAAATCAGGCAATAAAGTTATTATCGGCCGTGATGGTCGCATAAGCGGAGCTATGGTGCAGCAGTTAGTAGTAAGTACACTAACGGGGCTGGGCATAGACGTGGTTGATATTGGACTTTCTACTACACCAACCGTTGAAATGGCCGTTGTGTGGGAAAAAGCAGCAGGTGGTATTATTATTACCGCCAGCCATAATCCCAAAGAATGGAATGCATTAAAGCTGCTTAATGAAAACGGTGAGTTCATCAGCGGCGCAGATGGCGCACTGGTGTTGGAAAAAGCACGTACCGAAGATTTTAATTTTGTACCTGTTGATAAGTTAGGCGCTTATTCAGTTAATGACACTTATTTACAAAAGCATATTGATACTGTTGTTAACTATCCGCTGGTAGATGTGGAAGGCATTCGCCAGAAGCAATACAAAGTGGTGGTTGATGTGGTGAACTCAACCGGCGCATTGGCTATTCCACCATTGCTTAAAGCATTGGGTATTGATGAAGTGATTGTACTGAATGAAGAGATCACCGGGAAGTTTGCACACAATCCTGAGCCATTACCTGAAAATTTGACGGGTTTAAGTAATGCTGTACGCAATCATAAAGCCGATCTGGGTATTGCCGTTGATCCTGATGTAGACCGTCTGTGTTTTGTTTGTGAAGATGGCAGCATGTTCGGCGAAGAATATACCCTGGTTGCCGTAGCTGATTATGTACTCAGCAAAAAAGTAGGTAATACAGTGAGTAACATGAGCAGCACCAAAGCGTTGAAAGAGATCACCCTTAAACATGGCGGGGAATATTATCCTTCTGCTGTAGGCGAGGTGAATGTGGTTGATAGAATGAAAGAGGTAAATGCAGTGATAGGGGGAGAAGGAAATGGCGGCATTATTGTACCTGATCTGCATTATGGTCGTGATGCACTCATTGGCATTGGTTTATTCCTGAGCTCGCTGGCAACCCATAAAAATGGTATCCGTTCGTTCAGGACCCGCTATCCTGATTATTTTATCTCAAAAAATAAAATAGAGCTGCAAAACGGCATTGACGTACAGGAGATCTTTGAGAAGATTAAAATAAAATATAAAAACCAGCCGGTTAATACGGAAGATGGTTTAAAGATAGAATTTGATACCGACTGG
>DASUVL010000319.1:0-5022 GCA_036379015.1 Niastella sp. | reverse complement strand
AATCATACATAATGACGAAGTAGTGGTGAATGAACCGAGTATTGTTGCGCTGGACCGAAATAACCCTAAAACGGTTCTGGCAGTAGGGAAACGGGCGTTGATGATGCATGAAAAGACCCATGAAAGCATCCGCACTGTTCGCCCGCTGAAAGACGGCGTAATCGCCGACTTTAACGCGGCTGAATTAATGATCCGGGAAATGATCAAAATGATCTATCCCAAAAAGCCATTGTTCCCCCCAAGCTGGCGGATGATGATTTGTATTCCGTCGAGCATTACCGAAGTAGAAAAAAGAGCGGTACGTGACAGTGCTGAACAAGCCGGCGCCAAAGAAGTATATCTTTTGCACGAACCCATGGCTGCGGCCCTGGGTATTGGCATTGATGTAGAAGAGCCGGTTGGTAACATGATCATTGACATTGGCGGTGGTACAACGGGTATTACCGTTATTGCCCTGGCCGGTATTGTTTGTGACCAGAGTATCCGTATTGCCGGGGATGAATTTACGGCCGATATTATGGAAGCCCTGCGCCGGTATCATAGCTTGCTGATCGGTGAGCGTACTGCCGAGCAAATTAAAATAAACATCGGTGCGGCCATGAAAGATCTGGATAACCCACCCGATGATATCCCTGTTAACGGTCGTGACCTGGTAACCGGTATTCCCAAGCAGATTATGGTTAGCTACCAGGAAATTGCCGAAGCGCTCGATAAAAGCATCTTTAAAATTGAAGAAGCGATTTTAAAAGCGCTTGAAATGACCCCACCCGAACTTGCTGCCGATATTTACAGACGTGGTTTATATCTTACCGGCGGTGGAGCCCTGCTGCGCGGACTGGATAAGCGCTTAAGCCAAAAAATTAAATTGCCTGTGCATGTGGCGGATGATCCGTTAAAGAGTGTTGTACGCGGAACCGGCCTGGCATTGAAAAATTATGACCGCTATCCTTTTGTGATGCGTTAATAAAATCTCAATTCGGGAGGAAGCTTGTGAGCAAGAAAGCTGGAATTTGTAATTTTTCAAAATTTTCTGCAGGTGCGTAATATTTTTCTCTTCATCAGGAGGTACTTCAATTTTGTATTCTTCGTGGTGCTGCAGGTTGCGGCCCTGTACATCCTTTTTCATTATAACAAGTTCCATGAAGCTGTTTTTTCAGGCGTGGCCAATGAATTAACAGGTAATATAGGTGGCAAATACAGCAACGTAACCAACTACTTCCATCTTAAAACCACCAACGACGCCCTGGCCAAAGAAAATACAGAGTTGCGTAACCTGATGTTTTCCAACTTTACAAGGCCCGATACAACCCAGAAAATGGTAACGGATTATTTTCCGTACGATACCCTGGGTCACTACCGGAAATATATATGGCGCCCTGCCAGAGTGGTAAATAATTCTGTAAGTCTTCCCAATAATACCCTTACCATCGACCGGGGCGAAAACCAGGGAGTACATAAAAATATGGGCGTTATCAGCGCCAATGGGGTAGTGGGGGTAGTTATTAACACCAGCAGCAATTATGCGGTGGTAATGAGCCTGTTGCATCGCCAGTCGAAGGTGTATGCCAGTCTTAAAAAAACAGGTGAAACCGGTCAGGTTTTTTGGGATGGCAACAGTCCACTATATATCACCCTGAAGAATATACCTAAAAGTGCTCAGGTGGTAAAGGGTGATTCGGTGGTAACAAGCGCCTTTGCATCTTACCGTTTTCCGCAAGGTATATTGATTGGCACTGTAATGGATATAGTTGACGACAAAACCAGCAGCTTTTACGTATTACGGTTAAAACCCGCTACCAACTTTTTTAATGTGCAGTATGTTACCGTGGTAGAAAACCTGCTGAAAGATGAACAGGCCAAGCTGGAAGAAGAAACCAATAAAATAAACCAATGAGCGACCTAGTGCGTAATACGATACGGTTTGTATTGTTTATCCTGGTACAGTATTATGTATTATTTCAGATACGGCCATTGCACCAGTTTGTAGTGCCGTATATATATTACCTGTATGTACTTTGGTTGCCTTTTAGCATGGGCAGAATGAGCCTGCTGCTGGTTAGCTTTTTGTTTGGTCTCACCCTGGATTATTTTACCCAAACGCCAGGCCTGCATGCAGCTGCCTGTACTATGATCGCTTATCTGCGGGGCTTTGTGGTGAATATCCTGATTCCCCAGGAAGGCGCCGAACAAAACTATAAATCCCCTTCTCCGGTAAGTATGGGGTGGGCGCCATATGCAGTGTATGTGCTTGTTTTAACATTGCTGCATCATATCTACCTGGTATTCCTGGAATGGCTGCAGTTTGGATCATTCCTGTTCTTCCTTGGGAAAGTAGTGGCAACATCTGGCATTAGTTTGATGTTAATTCTTATTACCGAGTTGCTATTCTACCGGAAAGAGAAATTCCGGACGAATACGGCGTAGGTCCGCCACCCCGTGGCAGAAAAAAGATTTAACTTCGTTTACAATATATTAATCAATTTTTCTTTGGTAATTAGTGCTGTAAAGTACGTTAAGTCCTATGTCTGTATTTAACCAGTCAAGAAGTAATATAATACGCCTGATATTCCTTGGCCTCTTCCTCGTTATTATAGTTCAGTTGTTTAATCTTCAGGTTATTCAGGGCAAATACAAACGAATGGCCATGGATAATGCGGTGTTTGCCAAGGTAAAATATCCTGACCGGGGTATTATATACGATCGCAAGAACCGGCCTATCTTAAATAACACCATCATGTACGACCTGGTGGTGATTCCCAATGAAGCAAAGAAGACCGATACGTTTGGCCTTTGTGAAATACTGGGCATCGATACTGCCGAATATAAAAAACGAATTTTAGAGGCTCGCATGAAAAACGGACCCTATCGTTCTTCTATTTTTGAAGATCTGTTAGAACCGCAATTACAAGCCCGCCTGGATGAAAACATCTGGAAGTTCCCCGGTTTTGCCCTGGTAGAACGTCCGATAAGGGTGTATCCCTTTAATGCAGCGGCACATATTATGGGTTACATTGGTGAGGCCGACTCAAACATTATTAAACGTTCCGGCGGTTTTTACCATATGGGTGACTATGTGGGCCGCAACGGGCTGGAAGCATATTATGAACGAGTGCTGATGGGCCAGCGAGGGGTTGAGTTTTTGCTGAAAGACAACAAGAACCGGCTGGTGGGTAATTATGAAAAAGGCCGCTTCGATACATCGGCTGTTCGGGGGAGAAACCTGCATACCTATATTGATATTGAACTACAGCAACTGGCTGAAAAATTAATGGCTGGTAAACTAGGTGCGGTTGTAGCGCTTGATCCCAAAACCGGTGGCATTCTGGCCATGGCATCGGGCCCTAATTACGATCCCAACTCATTGACAGGTCCCAATAAACAAAAGAACTATGCCAGCATGGTGCTGGATGTTTCATCGCCGTTGTTAAACCGGTCCATAAAAGGTATGTATCCGCCGGGTTCTACCTATAAACCACTGGGCGCATTGATCGCTTTGGAAGAAAATGTAATTACACCTGCCAGTGGTATTGGTTGTACGGGGGCGTATTACGGCTGTAATAGAGTGGTACATTGCACCGAGCATTGGCAAGGCCACTCTGCCAACCTGCGGTTATCCATTGCCTGGTCGTGCAACTCGTTCTTTTCAGATGTTTTCAGAAAAACGATTGATAATCCTGCTTATAATAGTCCCCGTGCCGGACTGGTTAAATGGGTAGAATATATGCGTGCATTTGGTTTGGGTCATCGTATAGGTGTAGACCTGCCGAGTGAAGATGGGGCCAACGTACCCGATACCACGCAGTACGATAAAGAATACCGCCGCTCCTGGAACTCCTGTACCATGGTTTCCATTGGCATTGGGCAGGATAAATTAACCGTTACGCCTTTGCAGATGGCCAACTCCATGGCTATTATTGCCAATAAAGGATATTATTACATTCCACATTTTGTAAAGAACTTCGAGAACGAAACGGAAAAGGATACCGTACTGAAAAAATACCGGCAAAAACATGAAGTATTGACCCATATTCCTAATGATGTATATGATATTGTGCAACAGGGAATGCAGGATGTGGTAGATCATGGAACGGCGCGGGTTGCTCAAATACCAGGCATTAATATTTGTGCAAAGACCGGTACGGCCGAAAATAAAAAGGTATTGGATGGAAAGGTGGTACAATTGAAAGATAATTCGATGTTTGTTTGTTTTGCACCCCGCGAAGATCCGAAAATATGCATAGCCGTCGTTGTAGAAAATGCCGGCTATGGCGCTACCTGGGCCGCGCCTATCGCATCTTTAATGTTAGAAAAATATTTAACAGATTCCATCAGGTCAATAAGAATGCCTGAAATTAAACGGATAGCTGAGGCCAATATTTTGCCTGAGTACCTGCCAAGATTACAATTTAAAACAGATTCCATCAGGGCCTTTAAATGGTTTGAACTTACCAAGGATAGCAACTATATTAAAAAGTATTTGCCACGGCATAATGCAAAAAAAGGAAACCAACAACCGGCGCCTGTTGTAGTGCATCCGGTAAAGGATTTGATGATCAACAGAAATTTGTATGTTAAACGATCAACGACCGACAAACAACATCCATGAACAACCAGCGTAATCCTACCATATCAAAAGGGGTTGATTCAACCCTTATCTGGCTGTATTTACTCCTGGTTGCGATCGGGTTGCTGAGTATCTTTTCAGTGACCTATCACGAAGGAGATGAAGTACTGCGCAGTTTTCTGAATTTTAAAACAGATTACAGCAAACAGTTGATCTATTTTGCCGCGTCATTATTGATCGGTTTATTCATTCTGCTCACCGATAGTAAATTCTTTACGGCCACTGCTAATATCTGGTATGCATTCGGCATTTTGCTATTGCTGCTCGTATTTCCATTCCATACCAACGTACATGGTACCGAATCCATCATCCGGTTCGGTGGTTTTCAGTTGCAACCGGCGGAGTTGTGTAAAGTGTTTGTTTGTTTGGCCCTGGCAAAATACCTGTCGCGGGTTGAA
>DASUVL010000318.1:0-2031 GCA_036379015.1 Niastella sp. | reverse complement strand
CTACCAGACAGGAAACATTCCAGGTTCCCCAGGATGCTTATACCGGAACCATGGCTTACGAGATTAAATTTTATCCTTATGTGCCCGGGGGGGAGGGGACGCCACAAAGGGTGATATTGAAAGACCTGACTACCGGAACTGATATAAGAACATGGGAGCATACCGGAGATGCACGGGCATTAAAAACTTACAGTGAAAGTTATACTTTCGACAGAACCCATCAGTACCAGTTCTATGCTATGGTACAGAACCACCCATCTACCTACATAGACTTCTATATGAGCTACCCTAAGTTGGATGAATCAAAAATATACATGCCGGGTGCAGGGGTGCGTATAAGAAGAATTATTACCTATGACAATGACGGAACCGCCAAAAGCGCTGAATTATATAAATATGGAGAAACAGAAGATGGGATAGGTAAACTGTTGATATCCGACCAGACATTTGCAAATAACTATTATACTGTCAGGTTTGCACAGGGTAAAACCCCGACTGGTGGTACTGGTCTTTGTTGTATTGCTGAATTTGGAACCAACAAGGTTTATGTAGGAAATATCACCTATCCATCGTTTAGCTTTATGGGCGCCAATATTCTATATGATTTTGTTACTAAATACCAGTTAGGCAATGGCACAACAAACGGAAAAACAGTTCAGCAGTATGCCATTCCTAACGATTTCCAGTTAGTTTTTAATCCGCGTTTACCGGGTGGGTATGAATTAATGGATAAAAGTTTATATGGTCAACAATTGATTAAGGAAACACAATACGCCTACGATAAAATCAATAATAACTATCGGCCGGTTACAGAAAAGGAATTAAAATACAAAAGATATAATGCTGACGTGGAAGACGGAATTCGTATGTGGGAACAGCAAATTTATATTAAGAACGGCATGTGTACGGAAGATAAAGTGATTTGTTTCGGTGCAAATGTTAGCCGGGATTTCCATTATGCCCGTTATGGTATTACACTGGGATGTTACCGGCTCGATAACATTATTGAAAAAGGTTATGATGAACGAGGTAATGTGTTGCAAACAAAACGATCTTATGAGTATAATAACGGCTTACATCTTTATCCTACCGCAGTAACAAGCATCAACAGTAAGGGCGAAACGTTGAAGTCCTCAACAAAGTATCCGGGCGACCATACGGCTGCCGATCCTAACAGTACCGTGCTCGATAAAATGGTTTCGTTGAATGTATTGAATAAACCATTCTGGAGTGGTGATTATAAAGGTTCGGCTTTATTGAAATATGTTCAAACCATTTATAATAATCAATGGAATGGTAACCTCAACCTGCTTTTGCCCGAAAAGCAGCAGTTATATATCAATGCCGCTACGCCCAACCTGGCTAATTACACGGAATATAAAAGTTATGATTCAGAAGGTAACCCATTACTCATTACTAACAAACAGGGCATCTGTACAGGGTATATCTGGGATTATCTTAATGCTTATCCTGTTGCAGAAATAAAAGGTACTGGTTTAGCTGTATCCGGATCAGCTTTTACTTCATTTGAATCGGATGGCAACGGTAACTGGAATATCAGCAGCAGTTCACGTGTACCGGGTGGCATTACCGGCAATAGCTGTTATCAGCTGGCCAATGGTGAGATTAATAAAACAGGGCTCGCTTCCGGCAATAGCTATATTGTTTCATACTGGACAGCCAACGGCAATGCTTTTAACATTAATGGCACCCAGGGAAACCCGGTAAGAGGAAAGACGGTTAATGGTTGGACTTATTTTGAACACAAAATAACCGGCGTTACACAGGTAACGCTTCCACAAACAACAGGCCTGGTTGACGAATTAAGGTTATATCCTGCCGATGCGCAGATGGTTACTTATACCTATAGTCCTTTAATAGGTATGACATCTGTTTGTTCTTTCAGCAACGCTATTGTTTATTATGAATATGATGGGCTGGGAAGATTAAAGCTGATGAAAGATCAGGATGGAAACATTATTAAAACAATAGAATATAATTATCAGGCACAATAGGTTTTTATTGTTCCTG